>DATBUB010000382.1:0-3413 GCA_036516555.1 Bacillaceae bacterium | reverse complement strand
AAAATTAATTCACAACAAAAATAACAGCCCCTGGGAGGAGGTTCCCTGGAGCTGCTTCGCTACAAGTCCTTATTCAGTTCACTTACGATATGGCCAAGTTCAGGCAAAATCAGTTTTTCCATGGCAAGCTTTACGGCGCCCGATGAGCCTGGCGTTATAAAAATGGCCGTATTGCGGAATGATCCAGCAGCTGCCCGTGACAGCATAGCTGCTGGACCGATGTCCTCCGTATAACTCAGCATTCTGAACAATTCTCCGAAGCCGGGGACTTCCTTTTCGAACAATGGGGCAACCGTCTCAATGGTGACATCCCGTCTTGCTATCCCAGTGCCTCCGTTCAGCAGGATTGCCTGGATTCCCTCGGTGTTCCCCGCCTCTTCCACTCCCTGCAAAATGTGCACGCCATCGTCTTTGACGATGGCATAGTACCCCACCCTGTGGCCATGGGCTTCCAGGTATGATTTCATCAGACGTCCGCTCTTGTCTGTTTCTTCGGTGCGTGTGTCACTCACTGTCAGTACAGCACATATTACGGAAGTTGGCGCTGACTTTTTATGGGTCTCAACGCTCATCCCGTTTCACCGCTTTTCTCCCAAAGATGCTTATATTGGTAATACTTGATGGCGAAATCTGTCACTTTCCTTGTTGTACGGTAATTGACTCCTGCTCCGACTGCCATGGCAAGGAGAGGCAGCTTTTCTTTTTTCCGGCTGATGGATGTAATCAAACCCAGCTTGAAGAGCTGCTTTAAAGGTTCATCGATCCATGTATGGTCTGAAAGAGGATCCGGAACATCAAAGTAAAATTCCTCATCCTTCTTGTTCAGGTCATCCATCAATTCTTCCCAGCCAAACATTTTCAGCCTCTCGGGCATGGTTGCCACATGGTATACCTTTAATGTTTCCAAAAGGCCTTTCGGGGATTGTACAGGATTTCCAAAGGTCATGGCGATCACTTGAATGGCCCGTAAGTTGATGACCATGAGCGCCAGATAATCGCTCGCTGCAAACACCTTCCGGCCTGAACCAGCCATCCCGCCCTGCGCCAGCGAATAAAGCCTGTGGCGTGCAGCATGCTGTTCCGCCATGAAAGTAAGCTGATCGATGGAAAGGCTCTTCAGATCCTCCAGACTTCCGACAGCCGGATGGAAGGCCCGGGCAGCCGTCATGATCCGGTTCCCTGCTTCCTCTTGGATCCGGGATTCCCTGAGGAGTGAGTTCATATGAAAAAGCCAGTTGTCCAATTTACTGAAAAATTGGGTTTGAAGCTCCTCCGGCAAGAGCGAAAATGCTTTGTCCATCCATTTATCAATGGAATTCTCAAAATCGGTGGCTTCGTATTCCAAGAAAGACTGTCTCCATTCCTCCAGCTGTTCAAAGACCGCTTCATCCCTGTCTGTCCAGTTCATTAAAAAACACCCCTTTTATTTTTATGGTGCCAGCCTGTCATCCGGCTGCCTTGCAAGCCTGTATACATCACGGGCAATCATGATTTCCTCATTTGTTGGAATGACAAGCACCTTAACAGGCGAATGGGGATAATTCAAAAACGTTTCCTTCCCCCGGATATGATTCAGTTCCGGATCCCAATATACGCCCATAAATTGAAGTCCCTTCAAAACCTTGGCACGGATAACATCACTGTTTTCACCTATCCCGGCCGTAAATATGATGGCATCGACTCCCGACATCCTGGCCGCATAGGAACCCAAGTATTTGTGTATTCTGCTAGCAAAGATATCCAGGGCCAGTTCCGCCCGTTCATTCCCTTTTGCCGCTTCGAGCTCAATATCGCGCAAATCGCTTGAGAACCCTGATACACCCAGCATGCCGGACTTTTTATTCAATACATCGAGGACCTCATCCGCGGTCCTTCCTGTTTTCTCCATGATATAAGGGATCAGGGCAGGATCAATATTTCCGGACCGGGTGCCCATTGTCACTCCGGCGAGCGGGGTAAATCCCATGGAAGTATCGATGGATTTTCCGCCTTTGATGGCTGCAATGCTTGCCCCATTTCCTAAATGGCAGGAGATGAGCCTCAGCTGCTCCAGCGGCCTTTCGAGGAGCTGTGCCGCTCTCTGCGAAACATACTTATGAGAGGTTCCGTGGAATCCATATTTCCTGATTCCATATTTTTTGTAATATTCATATGGAAGGCTGTATAAGAAAGAGCTTTCCGGCATGGTCTGATGAAACGCCGTGTCAAAGACGCCGACTTGCGGAACATCAGGCAAGGCCCGTTTGAATACTTTTATTCCCATCGCGTTCGCAGGATTATGCAAAGGAGCCAGTTCTGACAGCTCTTCGATTTTTTGCAGTGCTTCATCACTAATCAAAACCGAATCATTGAACACTTCCCCGCCATGGACGATCCTGTGACCGACTCCTTCAATCTCTTCCAATGAGGAAATAATATTGAGTGACGTCAGCTTGTCCAGCAAGATGGCGACAGCCTCTTCATGATTGGGAATATCCCACGTTTCTTTAACCTTTTCAGTGCCTGCCGAAATGGAAAAAATAGAATCAGGTAAGCCTATGCGTTCAATGATGCCTTTTGCAGCCACTATTTCCTCGGGCATATGGATCAGCTGAAATTTTAACGAGGAGCTGCCGGCATTGATGGAGATTATTTTCGACATGCTTACGATCCCTCCTATGCCTGTAAAGTGCCTTCCTTATTTTCCTGGAACCATTTTTCCATATCCGCGATCATTTTATCCAATGCCTCCCTATTTGACAGTTTAGGCAATACAGCCAGAAGCACTTCTTTTGGTGCATCGAGCCCCGGTTTTTTCTTTTGGAGAATAAAAATGCTCTTGGCCGCTTTTTCATTTTTAAAGAGGGACAATGGGAGCTGAAGCACCCCCTGGATATGGACGGTGTCTTTCAAATATTCATGAAGCTTCTGAGATTCAGCGCTCTCAAACAGATTGTTGGGAATTAAAAACAGAAGGTAACCGCCCGGCTTTGTATGTTTAATGCCCTGTTCGATGAACAAATGATGTGCAAAAGAATGTCCGCTGTCATTTTTCAATGCATAGTCCGCTGCCCTTATATCATTAGGATAATAACCGACAGGCAAATCACAGACAACAGCATCAACGGGATCGATAAATAGGGGATCAAGGGCGTCCTGATTATAAAATTGTGTAGACTGCCTTTGAAGATTTGCCCCTGTATAAGCCAATTTGATCAAAAGGTCATCCACATCAACACCGAATGCTTGTGTTATCAGCATGCCATGCCTGTTTAGGATAGTGGACAATAAATTCCCAGTGCCGACTGCAGGGTCTAAAACAGACAGTTTTGTTTCACCGGCGAAAAACTTTCCGATCAAATAGCTGGCCATATAGCCGATTGTGTCCGGTGTCATTTGGTGATTGGGCTGTACATGCCCTTTCATGCCTTTCA
>DATBUB010000381.1:0-2191 GCA_036516555.1 Bacillaceae bacterium | reverse complement strand
TCCCTTTGAAAACCCATCTTTAGGAGAAGGTCATTGGAAGCTTTATTCTCCGTAAAGACAATGGCTCCAATCCGTGTCAGTTCGAGCTGATTAAAACCGTACGATATTATTTCTGCCAGGGCCTCTGAAACATACCCTTTTCGCCAATGCTCCCGGCTGATTTCATATCCGATTTCCGCCCTTCTATGTCTGGGAAACCATGCATGAAAGCCGATTGTTCCAATGATGCCTTTCGAGCCTTTCCGTTCAATTCCCCAACGAATTCCCCTCTTTTGGCTGTATTGGTCCGCGAAGAAGCTGACAAGCTGTCGGGCCTCCTCTACACTGGCAAATGGTTCTTGCCCATAATAGCGCAAGACTTCTGGATCTGAAAAATAGGCAAACAGCCCTTCAGCATCATGATCTGTGATTTCACGCAAAATAAGTCTTTCTGTTTCTAAAGCCGGAAACATAAAGCCACCCCCGAACTCTTTTGTAAAAACAATATCATAAGTTCCATGCAATGGCACACGAATGGTACGGGTCAGCCGTTCTGGCACCTCAAATCAGTTCGGGCATATATTGTTATAGCCCAGCATGAAGTGAGAGGTGGATCATGAGCAATCGCCGTTACGTGGGGCCAATTCTGTTCATCCTGTTCATTTTCGCCATCAGTCTGATATGGAATTTTTATAAAATGGGAGAAGGGGAGAGGCCAGCCAAAAAGGATACAGTGTGGAAGGATCGTTTGCCTGCCGTTATGATAAAGAGGGATTTTCCATAAAGAAAATCCCTCTGGGTTGTTACTTGCTATAGCCGTCTTCGACCAAATCCAGCTTGCCGGTTACGGGATCGATCACAAGTCCATGAACCGGGATGTTGTTGTCCATCAGCGGATGGTTTCGAATCATGTTGACGCTGTGAGCCACACTTTCCTCCACGCTGTCAAAGCCCGTAAGCCAATGATCCAGATCGATGCCTGCATTTTTGATGATATCGAGTGTTTCTTGCGTAATGCCGCGTTCTCTCATTTTTTCCAGCACTTGCCCGCTTTCAATCATGCTCATGCCGCAGTCATGGTGGCCGATGACATACACTTCGTCGGCTTTCAGTTCGTATACGGCAATCAGCAGGCTCCTCATGATACTTCCGAACGGATGGGTCAAAATGGCTCCCGCGTTCTTGACCACCTTCACATCGCCATTCTTCATGTTCATGGCTTTATGAAGAAGTTCCACAAGCCTCGTGTCCATACATGTAAGGATCACGAGCTTCTTGTCGGGAAATTTGGTGGTCGCATATTCCTCATATAATTTTTCATCAATAAACGTTTTATTGTATTCAAGAATTTCTGAGAGCAGAGTCATTTTTCCCTTCCTTTCTGTTTCTCTTAATCTTACTTGATAAATTTTATCGGAAAAAAGGGTCAAATATCAAGGTATATGGCATTGACGGCAGTGCAATTGCTGAAGTATGATGATTGGAGCAACTGCATAACCCCGTACGGGAGAGGTTCATAGCGTTTAACCCTCTATAAAAAACTATGGATACGAAAGCATCTGCCATATCCAAACGCGATATGGCTTTTCTTTTTTTCATGGTTATTTGGACCTCCCTCCCGGCATGGGGAATAATAGGGAGGTTTTTATTTTGGCTGGAAGAAATGAAGAGACATTGCATGACCTGTCGCTGTTAGGCAATCAAAACACGAAGTACGTATTTGAATATGCTCCGGACGTACTGGAGTCCATTGACAACCTGCATCCAAACCGGGATTATTTCATCAAATTCAATTGTCCTGAATTTACGTCGCTGTGCCCGCAGACGGGGCAGCCTGATTTTGCGACGATGTACATCAGCTATATTCCTGATAAAAAAATTGTGGAGAGCAAGTCGCTTAAGCTGTATTTGTTCAGTTTCCGTAATCACGGGGACTTCCATGAAGACTGTGTAAATATCATCATGAACGACTTGATCAAGCTGCTGGATCCAAGGTACATCGAAGTATGGGGGAAATTTACGCCCCGTGGCGGACTGTCCATTGACCCTTACTGTAACTATGGGAAGAGGGGGACGAAGTTTGAAAAGATGGCGGATTACCGCATGATGAATCACGATATGTATCCGGAAAAAGTGGATAATCGATAGGGGGAAAATGGATGCTTTTATATTTAAACGGGGCATATGTGGGATTGCTCATCCTATCCAATAT
>DATBUB010000380.1:0-8518 GCA_036516555.1 Bacillaceae bacterium | reverse complement strand
AAACAGCAGGGAAAAACTCTCAGTTTTATGCCCGTGTTCAGAATTTTCTCAAGTTTTCTATTTTCATTTTATTGCTTGAAAAACAATGACAAAAGCCATATGATGTAATTGGTTACATGTTAAGAAATTATGACAATTTTTTCGTTTTTTTTAAGAGGGTACGTGAAGTGCATCACAAAATGTCATTATTATTTTTTTTATGCCCCAAAACGTACTGTCTGACCATCATAAAGTAAAGGTGAAGTGATAACGTTGAGAAGGCCAAAAATAGTTGTGCTGGGTGCTGGCTACGGCGGTTTGATGACGGTTACACGTCTTCAAAAGCAGCTTGGGAGCAACGATGCAGACATCGTTCTTGTCAACAAGAATGATTACCATTATGAAACAACCTGGCTTCATGAAGCTTCTGCAGGCACTCTGCATCATGACAGGGTCCGCTATGATATCTCTGATGTCATCAACAGAAGCAGAACAGAGTTTGTCAAAGGGACAGTGGTGAAGGTCGAACCATCCGAGAACAAAGTAATTCTTGAAGATGGCGAACTATCCTATGATTATCTGGTCCTCGCCTTGGGTGCTGCTCCAGAAACATTTGGCATCAAAGGTTTAGATCAATATGCATTCTCGATAGTCAACGTAAATGCTGCACGTCAAATCCGTGAGCATATTGAGTATCAATTCGCCACATATAAAGTGGAAGAAGAGAAAAAACCCGAGCGCCTGACCATTGTGGTTGGAGGAGCAGGTTTTACGGGCATCGAATTCTTGGGTGAGCTGGGCAACAGAATCCCTGAGCTCTGCAGAGAATATGATATCGACCGCAACCTGGTCCGCATCGTCTGTGTAGAGGCAGCACCAACCGCTCTTCCAGGCTTTGATCCTGAACTGGTCAATTATGCTATGGCCAACCTTTCTAAAAAAGGTGTCGAATTCATGATTGGCACTGCCATCAAAGAAGCGACTCCGGATGGAATCATCGTCGCTAAAGGCGAAAACGAGACAGAAGAAATCAAAGCTGCAACCGTTGTTTGGGCAGCAGGGGTAAGAGGAAATCCAATCGTGGAAGCTTCCGGATTCGAAAACATGCGCGGACGTGTCAAGGTAGATCCAGACCTGCGCGTACCCGGCCATGACAACGCATTTATCATCGGCGACTGCTCTTTGATCATCAACGAAGAGATAAACCGTCCGTATCCTCCGACAGCTCAGATTGCGATGCAGCAGGGTGAACTGTGTGCCTCCAACCTGATAAAGCTGATCAAAGGAAACACCGATCTTGATTCATTTGTGTTCGATAACAAAGGAACAGTGTGTTCTCTTGGCGACGACGACGCCATCGGTGTTGTGTTTGGCAAGAAAGTCACCGGAACGAAAGCTTCCTTTATGAAAAAGATGATCGACAACCGTGCCCTATACATGATTGGCGGCGTTCCGCTCACCATGAAAAAAGGGAAGTTCAACCTGCTTAAATAAAACGCAAAGCTCAGTCCCTCATCGGCATTTCGGTGGGGGACTGTTTTTTTAAAAGGGGGAAGGTTTGATGAAAACAGACAGAGGAAAGGTCTGGCTGGGGGTGTCTGGCCTCGTCATTGATGGAGGGGGGAGATGGCTGGCTGTAAAGAAGAAATACGGAGGCACTCTTGGGAAATGGACGCTGCCTTCCGGATTCGTCAATCCCGGTGAAACGGCAGATGAAGCCGTTCTGCGGGAGGTGTTGGAGGAAACTGGGGTAATGTGCAAGGTTCTAGGACTGGCAGGGTTGAGAACAGGCGTGCTGAATGGAAGCATCAGCGATAACATGCTGGTGTTTGCCTGCAAACCGCAAAACACCACGATCATCATTCAGGAAAAAGAGCTGGAGGATGCCAGGTGGCTGACGCCCATGGAGCTTCTGGAGGATGAACATGCCTCCGTGCTGATTCACGAAATGATCAAAGGGGAGGACCAAGGCTGGAAAACACTGATTGACGGTTTGGATCCCGGCAAGCAATTTGGCTATACGGCATACAAGCTTTTCCTGTAAACTGTCTGTAAATTGTCATGAATTCGCCTCTGAATCGCTGTTGACGCTCTTCTTTACATTCAGTAAACTTGAGTGTAGCGGATTTCAAGGGGGAACTGGAAATGCCATTGACAATACCAACATTGCTCATTTCGATGCTGTTATTTTTTATCCTTTTTTTCGGAATAGGATTTTTATTGAATATGCTTCTGCGCATGACCTGGATCATGGCGGTCATTTATCCCATTGTTGCCATCTTGATTGTTGACAAGGTAAGATTCAGCGAGTATTTTACCGATGCCGGAGCTTCATTTGCTGCTTTGGGCAACAGCTTGTCAGGGCTTGCTGCAGCGGACATTGCCATTTTGGCCAGCGGTCTGGCGGGTGCCCTCGTTTCAGGCATCACGATGAAAACTGTGCGGAAAAAAGGCTACAGAATGTTTTAACTGTTATCATCTGACTTTTGCCTTAAAAGACGGGTTCTCATATGATGAGGCCTGTTTTTTTTGTGAAAAAAGTTGTCGCGCAATTCTTTATTTTGCCGAAATATGAATAAATCCTCTCAAATTGGGAAAAGAATAGATTTGAGAGGAGTGAATGAATGTTAAACGTGAAATTGCTTGCAAAAAGAGTGATCATGGCCATGCTTTTGATAGCCGCCATCTTCACTACCTTTGAAACAATCTCGGGCGTAAAAGCCCGGAGCTTGTCATCGTGGGTTTTGTCAAACGGTGACCTTTTGGCTGCATCAAGTCTTTACCATCAGGCTCACAGCAATAAATCAATCAAGCTTTCTCTGAAATCTGTTGAAGAAACTGCGGAACAATACGCAAATACACCTTCGGAAGAAGGATCTGCGCCAACCTTGGAGGGTTCCGTGGACTGGTCGCAATATCCGGTCAAAACAGTGGTGGCCACCGGCTATACGGCAGGGGTGGAATCGACCGGAAAACATCCCGGACATCCTCTATATGGCATTACATACTCTGGAGTAAAAGTAAAACGGGATTTATATTCCACCATTGCGGCAGATCCCAAAGTATTCCCTATCGGGACTGTGCTCTTTATCCCTGACTACGGATACGGGGTAGTTGCTGATACAGGCTCCGCAATAAAAGGCCACAAAATCGATCTTTATTATGAAACGGTGGAAGAAGTATATAATGAATGGGGCAAGAAATCAGTGGATGTATACGTCATCCAGACAGGCACAGGGAAGCTGACGGAAGATGAATTGACAGCAATGAATGAAAATGAATCTATGCAGGTTTTCCGGCAAAATTACATAAGCAATAAGCAGGATTGAGGAGGGAAGAAGCAGCCATGCGGAATGGCTGCTTCTTTTTGAGTGCCGGGACAGTCTATTCAGGATAGGTTAAGAAAGGAATGGAGCGAAAGAGCCAGGATCACACCTGTCAGTCCGCCCATCAACACTTCAATCGGCTTGTGTCCCAGCAGCTCTTTCAATTTTTTGATCTCTTTTTGTTTTTCTGTATGAGTTTTATTTTTCCAAACCTTTGTTTCTTCTAGCATTTTCTGAAAGTCGGATGCCAGCCTGTTAAGGGCGACAGCATGCTCCCCAGCCTGCCTGCGTATCCCTGTTGCGTCATACATGACAATCATAGCCGAAACGGCTGCAACAGCAAAAATAGGCGATCCAAGGCCAGTCTCGATGGCTACTCCGGTTGCCATGGCCGTTACACCGGCTGTATGGGAACTCGGCATACCCCCGGTAGAGGTCAGGAGTTTCCAATCGATCTTTCTTGTTACGAGGTAATGGAGCGGCACTTTGATAAATTGGGCAAAGACGATGGCAGACAAGGCTGCCCAAATGGGGAAATTCGTAAAAAATTCCATCTGCAATATGACACCCTTTCATTTGGGGCAAACGATTTGTTTTGCCTATATATTACCACAATACCCAGCATTGAAATCATCGTTTCAGCCCAATCTTTTGCGGAAGTGACAATGGCATGTATTTCGAAATTCGAAATAGTCGATTAAATCCGTTATAATGTTGATGGAGGTGGAAGAAATGTTTCATGTAAAAAATAACAATCCATTTGAATCACGCGGAGAGTGCATGCTTGTCGGTTTAATCGACCAGCCCGAAAAATTTGGGGGAAGCCTTAACGATCTGGATGAAACTTTTGGAGGGGCGCTTACGGAATTGGTAAAGTCGGGTGATCTCTCCGCCAAACAAAAAAAAGTATCCATTGTACATAGTCTTGGAAAAACAGGTATAAAGCGCTATGTCTTTGTCGGGCTGGGGAAAGAAAAAGATGTGTCGTTCGATCTTTTTAAGGAAGCGCTTGGAAAGGCTTTCAAAGAAGTGAAGAAAATGAAGGTGGATTCTCTTTCCGTTGCACTGGACAGCTTTATGATCTCGGCCATAAGCCAGGCAGATGCTGCACATGCCATCGGAGAGGCGTATACCCTGGCGACGTACGAATTTCCTGGATATAAGCAGAAATCGAATGAACCGGAAGTGGAAGTGGAAAGGATCGATGTATTCACGGAAGCGGACCAGGATGAAATTCTTGCCGCCATCCGTGTTGGCCGGGCACTTGGAGAAGGAACAAACTCTGCAAGGACGCTGGTCAATACCCCGGGCAACTTGCTCACCGCGGCTGATTTGGCCGAATACGCCAAAGATCTGGGACAGCGCTTTGATTTTGAAGTGGAAATACTCGAAAAAGAAGAGATGGAAAAGCTGGGAATGGGAGCATTGCTTGCTGTAAATAAAGGCTCAGCTGAGCCTCCAAAAATGATTGTCCTGAAGTATCAGGGAAGGGAGGAGTGGAAGGATGTCATCGGACTTGTAGGCAAGGGGATCACATTTGATACAGGCGGCTATTCTTTAAAGCCGAAGGACGGCATAGTAGGCATGAAAACAGACATGGGAGGCGCAGCGGCCGTGTTGGGGGCCATGGAAGCCATCGGAAATCTCCGGCCTGAACAAAACGTGGTGGCCGTCATCCCTTCCACAGATAACATGGTGAGCGGAGAAGCATTCAAACCGGATGATGTGATCACTTCTCTCAGCGGGAAAACCATTGAAGTGTTGAATACGGATGCAGAAGGGCGTCTTGTTCTGGCTGATGCCATCACCTATGCAAAACACCACGGGGCAGACTATCTGGTCGATGTAGCGACCCTTACAGGAGGGGTCATTGTCGCACTTGGCCTAGATAAAACCGGAGCTTTGACAAATGACGAGGCCTTGTTTGAAGAAGTGCTGGAAGCTTCATTCGAAGCAGGTGAGTTCATATGGCGGCTTCCATATACGGAAAAAGACAAAGAGAGAGTCCGCGGCAGCAAAATTGCCGATTTGAATAACTCCCCTGGACGAGAAGGACATGCCATTATGGGAGGCGCGTTCATCGGCGAATTTGCGGAGGACACGCCTTGGGTGCATCTTGATATAGCAGGAACTGCAACGACAAAAAGCAGCCACGATCTGGGACCTTCGGGTGCTACGGGAGTCATGGCCAGAACACTGGCGCTTTTTGTTGAGAGATTTGAGCCGCACCCGAAATAATAAAAGTAACAGCCTTAAAGAAAACCGCCTTCCATTAGGATATGGAAGGCGGTTTTCTAATTTCCATTGACATGCATCGGGAGGCGGTGTATATTAGAGTCTGTATTTTAATACTCTACCAATTTATCAGACTAAAGGATTTTGAAGGGAGTTTCACCTATGAACGCAGTAGTCATCGCAGTCATCATTATGCTGCTGCTCAGCCTGTTCCGTGTGAATGTTGTGTTTGCATTGATTGCCGGGGCATTCGTCGGGGGGCTGACAGGAGGCCTGGATGTAAAAGAGACGGTTGAGGCATTCTCCGGCGGTGTTGGCGGAGGAGCCAACATAGCCTTAAGCTATGCACTTTTAGGCGGATTTGCCGTAGCCATTTCAAATACAGGATTGCCAAAATGGCTTGTAGATAATGTGCTGAAAATTGTCAGCAAAAAAGAAGATACGAGAGGGAAAGCATTGTCCAAAGCACTCATTGTTTTTGTCATTTTAATGATATCCTGCTTTTCCCAAAACCTGATTCCAATCCATATTGCCTTTATTCCATTGTTGATCCCTCCATTGCTGTATATTTTAAATGAGCTGGAAGTGGACCGCCGGCTGATTGCCTGTGTCCTTACATTTGGTTTGACTGCTCCGTACATTTTGCTGCCAGTCGGCTTCGGGCAGCTGTTCCACCAGCTTCTTGCGGAAAATATCATTAAAAGCGGCCTTGAAATCCAGGTTGCGGATATCTCCAAAACCTTGATTCTCCCTGTAGCAGGGATGGTTGCGGGCCTCCTGTTTGCCATATTTGTGTCATACCGGAAGCCGCGTAAATATGTTGCAAATGCCCCGGTTGCCGGTTCTGAAGCACAAGGATACACCATAAAGGGGATTCTATTCTCTTTTATCTCGATTATCGTGACGCTTGTTGTCCAAATCATCACAGGATCAATGATTTTTGGTGCCTTATCAGGGATTCTTGTTTTGTATATCAGCTCTTCGGTCAAATGGAATGAAGCCGATGTATTATTGACCAAAGGGATGCAAATGATGGCCTTCATAGGCCTTGTGATGATCGCCGCTTCCGGGTTTGCAGAGGTTCTCGCCCAAACGGGTGATGTCGACAATCTTGTTAAAGAATCAGCCAAGCTGATTGGCGACAACCGTTCCCTAGGTGCTCTTCTGATGCTTGTGGTCGGACTGCTCGTTACTTTGGGAATAGGCTCTTCCTTTTCAACCATTCCCATCATTGCGACCATATTTGTGCCGCTCGCCCTCGAACTCGGCTTCAGTCCGCTGGCAACCATCAGTCTGGTCGGAACGGCAGCTGCCCTCGGAGATGCCGGATCTCCAGCTTCCGACAGTACTCTTGGACCTACGGCAGGATTGAATGCGGATGGCCAGCATAATCATATTTGGGATTCTTGTGTTCCTACGTTCCTGCACTATAATATCCCGCTGATTTTGTTTGGCTGGCTTGCAGCCATGTTTTTATAGTATAAAAGAAAAGCAAATGAATCATGCCCATGCCATCTGGACCTTTGTCGCATACACAATAATAGAGCGATAGCTCAGAGATAAAGGAGGCATGCTGTATGTATGGATACCGTAATCCCGGTCCCCACGCCGATCAACGCATTTTCTTCGGCGGGCCGCTGCTTGGCGGTTTTGTAGGCGGCTTGCTTGGAAGCGCCCTGGTGCGGCCGAGGCCATTCTATCCGTATCCGCCGATTCCTTATTATCCGTATCCCGTTCCCTATGGTTACGGATACGGACCTTATGGATGGTAGCAGGGCAATTTGGAAAGCCCCCTGATGCAAATCGGGGGGCTTTCATGCATAATAAAGGAAGGAATACATAAGAACAGGAGCTGATATCAGTGGAAACCAGCCACACACTCATTGATGCACTGGGCATTGAAATGGTGGAAATACATGATGGCCGGGCTGTGGCAACCATGCCTGTCAATGAACAGACGCGTCAGCCATTCGGCTATTTGCACGGAGGAGCGTCTGTGGCCCTTGCCGAGACCGTTGCAAGTGTCGGAACGGCAGCCATGATTGACCTGGAGAAGGAAATCTGTTTTGGCCTTGAAATCAATGCCAACCATATTAAGGCGAAGAAAGATGGAGTGGTTACAGCGGTTGCGGAGACTGTTCACCGCGGTAAGACCACCATGGTTTGGGATATCCGGATCCGTGACGAACAGGAGCAGCTCATTTGCATCTCACGGTGCACGATGGCCATCATACCGAAGAAAAGCTGACTGCAATCATCTTGTTTCAACCTGACGGATAACGGGAATTGGATACAAAACCACTCAGGCAAGGAGGATATAACCATGCCATGGTCCAAAAACGATTATCCCGATTCGATGAAGAACCTTCCGGAGGATGTCCGGAACAAGGCGATTGAAATAGCCAATGCCGTGCTGGAAGATGACAAGGATGAAGGCCGGGCCATCTCTATCGGAATCGCCCAAGCGAGAAAGTATATAGAAGGAGAATCCAATGACCGGCCGGAATTTCACGTGAAAGCGGAAGGGGAGGATTGGGTTCTCAAAAAGCAAGAAGGAGAAAGGGCAATTTTCAGGGAAAGCACGAAAGAATCCCTGATCGGGAAAGCCAAGGAATATGTAAATGATCATGACGGTATCCTTGTAGTCCATACTAAAGATGGGGACATATCACAAAAGCTTTACGATTAAAAAACGAAGGCTGCCCGAAAGGCCGTTGTATCATGGCCTTTCGGGCAGCCTATTGAATATTTCCTCATTATCGAAGCCTTTCTTTGTTCCTCCAGCCTATCCGCTAAACTCCGAGCTACACTAGGTTTTTATACGCTTTTTCAATTCGCCGGAGTTGATTGGAGCGAAAGGTACGAGACTCCTGCGGGACAAGCAGGCATAGTGACACCCAGGCGGCGCCTAAGCGCTGAGGAAGCTTCCTGGCTGCCCTGCGGAAAAAGAGCGCCTGGAGCGCAAATCAACACAACGA
>DATBUB010000379.1:0-2065 GCA_036516555.1 Bacillaceae bacterium | reverse complement strand
TTAAGCGGCAAAGAAAAAATAGAGACTGGTCCATGCACCTGATTTTATTGTTCTGGATCGCTCTCATCATCATCCCGACCCTGTGGGTGGTCATGAACTCCTTTAAAACTTCGGCAAGCATTTTAACAGATCCGTATTCATTGCCCATTCCTCCCCATATAGAGAATTACGGAAACGCTTGGGTGGATGCGGGATTGGGCAGAGGTTTCATAAATAGCATTTACATCACCATTTTGTCTGTGATCGGTATTGTATTTTTCTCGGCTTTGCCTGCCTATGTGCTGGCGAGAAAGGTCTTTTTCGGTAAAAAAATCGTATATTACTATTTTATCAGTGGCTTGATGTTTCCTACATTTGTAGCTATGGTTCCCCTGTTTTTATTGATGTCCAAGCTGCAACTCCTGAACAATCACTTTGGGCTTCTTTTAGTGTACACGGCATATTCATTGCCTTTCACGATCTTTATCCTGTACGCATTCTTCAGGTCGTTGCCTAAGTCCTTGGAAGAAGCGGCACTCATGGATGGAGCGGGTCCATACAGGACGTTTTTCTCGGTCATGCTTCCATTGGCAAAACCGGGATTGATTTCAGCGGCAATTTTCAACGTAGTGGGAATATGGAACGAATATGTCATAGCCTTGATTCTTCTTCAGACTCCCGAGCTTAAGACATTGCCTGTTGCTGTGGCCAATCTCATGCTGGTGATGCAGTATAAAACAGACTGGGGAGCCTTATATGCCGGATTGATTATGTCCATAATTCCGGTTATCATCATTTATATCCTGTTCCAAAAACAGCTTGCATCACAAACCACGGCCGGGGCAGTAAAAGAATAGACTTTGAGGTGAAACAATGGGAAGAAAGATCGCTGATTTTCCGCTGGAGGAATTGAAAAAGTACCGCCCGGATTTAACCAACAAACCCGCCGATTTTGATGAGTTTTGGCGGCAGGAAAAGGAAAAGATGGAGACTGTTCATCCCAAGGTTGCGGTCGAGTGGAGGAAACCCGTCGTGCCGAATCTGGAAGTGGCCGATTTGGAGTTTACAAGCTGGGATGAGACTCCGATAAAAGGAATTCTGGTAAAGCCGGAAGGTGCCGAAAGAGGCCCGGTCATTTTTCACTTTCATGGGTATACGGGACGTCGGGGGCTGATGGTGGATTATTTGAAATGGACCTCCCTTGGCGTGACCGTTGTGGCCTTTGATGTACGGGGGCAGGGAGATTCACCGGATTTTGCCCGCTATCCGCACGCCAGCCAGGTTCCGGGTTGGATGCTGCACGGGATTTTACATAAGGAAAACTATTATTATACGAATGTTTACCGGGATATCCTTTTGCAGCTGAAATGGCTAAGATCAGGGGAAGCTCCTGTGGTCCCGGAGAAGCTTGGATTTGCCGGAGGATCGCAAGGCGGCGCATTGGCATTGGCGGCTGCCGCTTTGGATGGGAAGCCGGACTTTGCAATGGCAGACTATCCGTTCCTGGCGCATTTTGACCGGGCGCTGAACATCGCACTTTCGGGCCCTTACCTTGAGATTGTGGACTATTTCAAGTGGAACGATCCGGAGTATCACAACTATGACCGGATACTAAACACGCTGGGATATATTGATTGTGTTCATTTCTGCAATTCTATTGAGTGTCCAACCATCATGGCGATCGGCTTGGAAGATGCGGTCACACCGCCTTCCACTGTGTTTGCTGCGTATAATCACATAAATTCCAGCGATAAATCTATTCATGTCTATCCGCAATTCACTCATGAAGTCAATCCGTTTCATGAGGAGAAGAAGCTGAGGTTTATTGTGGAGCAAATCGAAAACAATCATGAGTCTGAGAGCAGAAACTAATTTTCTGCTCTTTTGTACATTTGAAAGGAGTGCAGTCCGTGTTTCCTGATAAAGAACAGACGGCTATTGTTTGCCCACAGATTAAAAAGGTGCTGGTTTTGCTGGAAGAAAAGAATCAGGAAGAGCAAAGCTCCATACTGGACACCATCATTTCACGTTACCGTAAAGCATTATCAATGTTAGAGAATTCCTCAGATCGAGAATTATCCTATGA
>DATBUB010000378.1:0-9615 GCA_036516555.1 Bacillaceae bacterium | reverse complement strand
GGCTTTGTTGTCGCCGGGTTGCTTCTGGCGATTTTCATGTCAGCCATGGACAACACGATTGTGGCGACTTCCATGGGCACGATTGTAGCAGATCTCGGCGGATTCGAGATGTTTGTCTGGGTCACTTCCGCTTATTTGGTTACAGTGATGGCAGGAACTCCAATCTTCGGGAAACTCTCCGACATGTATGGCCGGAAGCGTTTCTTTATCTTTGGTTTGACTGTTTTTCTATTGGGTTCGGTCCTGTGCGGAACAGCGGATTCCATCACCCAGCTCAGTATATATCGCGCCATCCAGGGAGTTGGAGGCGGGGCGCTGATGCCCATTGCATTTACAATCATTTTTGATATCTTCCCTCCTGAGAAACGCGGGAAAATGACCGGTCTCTTTGGGGCCGTGTTTGGCACTTCAAGCCTGTTCGGCCCGCTGCTTGGGGCTTATATTTCCGAATATATAAGCTGGCACTGGATCTTTTACATAAACGTCCCAATAGGGATCACCTCTTTTATTTTCATCTTTTTGTTTTATAAAGAATCCCTTGTACATAAAGAACAAAGGATTGATTGGTGGGGGGCCATTACACTTGTGGGCGCCGTGATCTGCCTGATGTTTGCTCTGGAGCTGGGAGGAAACCAGTATGCCTGGTCATCGGTGATCATACTGGGGCTTTTTGCGGCATTTGCCCTGTTCCTGGCCGCATTTTTTGTGGTAGAAACAAAAGCGTCCGATCCCATCATTTCTTTTGACATGTTCAAACAGCGGCTGTTTGCAACAAGCAATGCCATCGGATTTTTTTACGGGGCCACATTCATCATTGCAACCATCTATATCCCCATATTTGTTCAAGGCGTCTTTGGGGGCACGGCAACGAACTCAGGAATCATCCTGACTCCCATGATGCTCGGGTCCGTTTTCGGAAGCCAGCTGGGAGGCATGCTCACGACCAGAACAAGCTACCGGAACATCATGATGATGTCGGGCGTCTTTTTCGTGAGCGGCGTGTTTTTATTGAGCACACTATCACCTGACATTCCCCGGACAGTCGTAACCATGTTCATGATTCTGACCGGATTTGGTGTCGGATTCTCCTTTTCCACGTTGAGCATGTCGGCTATTCATAATTTCGGGATGAGACAGCGCGGGGCCGCCACTTCCTCCATCACTTTTTTCAGGTCGCTTGGCATGACGCTTGGCATCACCATTTTTGGAATCATTCAGAGGAATTTATTTCAGGGCAATCTAAAGGATGAGTTTGCTGGAATGGGTAACATGCAAGCTGGACCAGACTTGGGGGATTCACGCGCACTGCTGTCTCCGGAAACCCGGGAACAAATCCCGCCCCCTGTCCTTGAAAAAATTACAGACGCACTTTCATCGTCCATCGCTTCAACGTTCATGTGGGCGCTGGTTCCGGCGCTGCTTGCCGTCTTGTTCATTTTCCTGATGAGCAAAGAGCGGGTGATTGTGCCGGCCAAAAAAGAATGGACGGAAAAAGGGTAAACACTCCTCCTTACGGCCTTGAACAGTTTTGGCTAATTTCTGAACAATGTTTCCTTCTTCACACAACGAAAGTACAAATCGGTATAATGAAGATATCAGTGTGTTACAGGAGGTTTTATACCTTGAAAAGATTATTGTTTCTTATTTTTGCTTCAGCCATCATGCTCTTGGGTGCCTGCTCTTCTGTACAGAAGGAAGGCCATCAAATAAGTGATTTTACGTTCACGGATCAGGATGAAAAGCCATTTGGGATGAAGGATTTGAAAGGGAAAGTTTGGGTGGCCGATTTTGTATTTACAAACTGTACAACCGTCTGCCCTCCCATGTCAGCAAATATGAGCCAGCTGCAGGAGATGGTCAAGGAAAAAGGCTTGGAGGATGTCCATTTTGTTTCCTTCTCCGTAGACCCGGAATTGGATACACCCGATGCACTGAAGAATTACGGCGAAGCCTTCGCTGCTGACTTCGACAGATGGCATTTTCTAACGGGGTACACACAAAAGGAAATCGAGGATTTTGCACCAAAAAACTTTAAAGCCGTCGTCAAAAAGCCGAGGGATGATGACCAAGTGATTCACGGTGTCCGCTTCTATCTTGTAAATAAAAACGGACAAATCATTGCTGACTATCCGGGAAATGAAGACGTGCCATTCGATCAAATCGTCAAGGATATCAAAGCGGCAAACAAGCAATAAAAGAGAGTCAGGAGGATGTTCCTTCCTGACTCTTTCCTTTTATGCTTCCTTACGAAGCGATTTGAATTTATATCGGAAAAATATCCAGGTCATCGCCATGAAAACAGAGATATATCCTGCAAGAATCCAAAGGTTTACCCTCATAAACGCTATATCCCCGCTTGAGATGACCGCTTTATATGCTTTGACGGAGTACGTCATGGGCAGGAAGGCATTGAATGCCTGCAGCTGGTGCGGAATGAGTTCCAGAGGAAACGTCCCGGCACTGGTGGTCAATTGCAAAATCAAGATGAGGATGGCGACGAACCGTCCCGGATCGCCCAGAAGGGTGACGAGGAACTGAACGATTGCCATGAAACACAGGCTTGTTATGATGGTAGACAAAATAAACAACGGTACGCTGGCCACTTCCATTTTCAATCCAAACAACATGATGGCGACAGCCAGCAGAGATTGGATGATCGCTATAATCGCGACTACTCCAAATTTGCCGATGAACCATGAAAATCCGCTCCTGGGCACTCCGGCAGGTTCCCTCAGAGGAAATACGATGGACATCAGCAGGGCGCCGACAAATAAACCAAGGGATAAGAAGTATGGAGCAAAGCCGGTGCCATAGTTATCCACTTTATCGATCGCCTTTTTATCCACCTCGACTGGTTCCCCCATCATGCTGTATGTTTTGTCATCTGCATGTACCGAACCGGCTTTGTCTGCAGCATCACCCAGTTTTTCCTTTAATTCTGCCGACCCATTTTTAAGATCTTCCGTTCCTTTTACAAGTTCAGATGATCCTTCGGCCAGCTGACTGCTGCCCTCACTGATTTTTCCGGCTCCTTCAGCCAGCTGGGACATCCCTCCATTCAAGCTGGCTGCGCCATGATGGATCTCTGCAGCACCTGCTCTTGCAGCGTTTAATTTTTGGCTGAAAACGGTAATGCCCTCAAGCAAATCATTCTGGCCCGCATAAAGTTTTCCCGAACCTTCCGCAAGCTGGACAGAGCCCTCGGCTAGAGCAGTCAGCCCGTCATTCAGCTTTCTTTGGCCGTTGTTTAACTCCCCTAATTTTGAAGACAAACTTCCGGCCCCTTGCTGAAGCTGTCCAGCCGAGGATTTCAGCTCTCTTGTTCCGGCAGCCACCTGGGCACTGCCTCCTTCCAGTTGCGCGATTCCTTCTGACAGTTGGGTTTTCAGCTGATTTGCAAGCTGAGCCTTCACATCATCGGACAGCGGGAGGGCTGCAATTTGGGAATCAATCTGATCCATTTGCTGCTTCATTTTCAGTATTCCTGCATGCAGATTTACAGCCCCCTGATCGACCCTGTCTGCGCCTGATTGAAATTCACTCAGCTTGGCTGCCAGGACATCTGCACCAGCTTGAATCTGTGAAGTCCCTGAAAGGATGGAACTCATAGCTCCTTCGGCTTCGTTTAGTCCGGATTGCAATTGCTTTGCTCCGGAATCAAGCTCACCGCTTCCTTGCTTGGCCGCTTCTGCACCTTCCAAAAGCTTTTCGTGCCCTTTTGACAGCTGTTCCATCCCCTTGGCGAGTTCAGCTGTGCCGGATTCCAGTTCACCGCTTCCGGACTGGGCTTTTGTGAGACCATTATTAAATTCGATGGACTTGGAAGCGAGCATATCCAGATTTTCTTTCAGCTTCTCAGAGCCTGCTGAAAGTTTGCCGGCACCATCCGTCAACCGGCTTGCTCCTTCAGTGGCTTGCCCGAATCCATCTGCCATTTCTTGAACCTTGTCAAACATCGATTCTGCGTATGTCGATGTCACTTCCTTAGAGACAGCTGCTTTGATTTCTTTTACAGCTGTGTCACCTATTTGCGCTGACAGGAAATTATAGCCTTCGTTGGGCACATATTTCAGTTCCAGTTTTTTTGGCTCATCATCCAGCAGCGTGGTCGCATTTTCCGAAAAATCTTCCGGGATTTCAATCAGCATATAATATTGCTGCTGCCTAATTCCTTTGTAGCCTTTATCTTTGGAGACAAATTGAAAATCAAACTGCTTGTTTTCTTTTAATTTCTTGACGAGTTCTTCGCCCAGCTGCAAATTTTCCCCTTCATACCGGGCGCCTTGGTCTCCATTGACAATTGCCACAGGAAGTTCCTGTAGCCGGGCATACGGGTCCCAAAAAGCCCACAGGAACATACCGCTGTATAAAACGGGGATAAACAGGATGGCGATCAGCGGCACCAGCAGCTTTTTGTTCCTAAAAATAGCTCTCCATTCCGCTTTAAATAATGTGTCTTTCATTATTATTCCAGCTTCCTTCCTCCGAATTTGAATTAATGACCATTTTTCTCAATTGGTCATTTTTACTCTAAAAAAGCGGGCTATCATTGTTTGGATAACCCTGTAAATAAATAAAGCTCAAACAAATGGGATATTTCGTCTTTGCTGAGCGAAGAATGCTGTTTTTCCCAGTCAATGTTCAGGGCAATATAAAGCTTGAACATGACAAAGGCCGTGATCTCGGGGTTGCAAACTTTAATTTCTCCCTTGTCCATCGCTGTTTCCACTTTTTCTTTGATATAATGGATGATCGCTGACTCAATTTTCATCATAACATCCATGACAGCTTGCGTGCCCATCTCTTTTTCTTCCTGAAAAAGTTTGATCGTCAATTGATGTTCCTTTCTAAATTCCATCAGCCTGGCAAGAGCACGATTCACATTTTCATAAAAGGAAAGGTGATCCTCCATTGTTTCTTCTGCTGCCGCTTTCATTTCCTTTATAAGCCTGCTGGCAATTTCTTCGAGCAGCTCCTCCTTGTTGCTGAAAAAAGTATAGATCGTGCCTTTTCCTACATTTGCAAGTTTAGCAACCTGGTCCATTGTTGTCGCTTTATAGCCGAACAACGAAAAGGATTTTGTCGCTGCATCTACAATGAGCTGCCTCCGGTCGATGGCCAATACAGATTCCTCCTTTATCATAACTGACTAAAATACGAATTTGGTCATTTTGTACAAATAAAAATATAGCACATCGAATGTTCCTTAGCAATAGAAAAAACATAAAAAAAGGGGGACAGGCTCATTTGAACCTGTCCCCAAAAAGACTGTCCCCATTTCATTTAAGGTGTTGGAGGACATCCTCGACAGCAGTCTTGCCCTGATCGATACAGTCAGGAAGGCCGATGCCTTCGTATGACGCGCCGGCAATGAAAATGCCCGGCAGTTCCTTTCGGACACCCTCCTTCATCTCTTCCAGCCGCTCTTTATGGCCGACCGTATACTGAGGCATGGCGTTTTTCCAGCGGGAAACAATCGTAAATTCAGGTTTTGCGGAAACGTTCATCGTCTGATGTAAATCACCAAGAACAATTTTCTCTATTTCAGCATCAGATAAATCCACGACTGTTTCATCTCCCGCACGACCGACATAGCAGCGCAGGAGGACCTTTCCTTCCGGAGTGGTGTGCGGCCATTTCTTGTGTGTCCATGTACAGGCGGTGATGGTGAAGTCGCTGTTTCTCGAAACGACAAATCCTGTCCCGTCCAATATATCCTGTACGTCTTTTGCATCAAATGCCATGGCCACTGTAGCCACCGAAGTGGATGGCATGGTTTTGTATGGGTCAAAGATTTCATAGCCGGGTACAATATTCGGCAATACGGTATGCGGCACAGCCAGGATGATGCAATCTGCTTCCAGCATTTCTCCATGGTTCAATTGAACATGATATCCTTGCCCTCCTGGCCGTTTCTCTATGGAAGATACTTTCGTACCCTTTAGAACAGACCCTGTATCCAGTTGTTCTTCAATGGCATCCACAAGAGCTTGCAGCCCCTTCTTAAGAGTCAGGAAGATTCCTTTCTTTTTGCCTCCCTGACTCTTGGCAGGAGGAGGGGTGGTCTTTTTCATGCCCAATATCAGGCTCCGGTGCTCTCTCTCTACCTCATGGAATTGAGGGAACGTGGACATCAGGCTCAACTGATCGATATCTCCCGCATATATGCCCGACAAAAGAGGTTCAATGAGATTTTCAACCACTTCATCCCCAAGCCGCCTGCGGAAAAAGGACCCGACAGACTGATCTCCTGAAGTCTTGGAGCGCGGCATGATAAAATCAGCCGCCGCTCTCATTTTCCCCTGAACGGAAAAGAGGTCAGTAGTGATAAAAGGAGTCACTTTTGTAGGAACCCCCATCACAGCGCCCTCAGGCATGGAATGGAGTTTATGGTTGACCAGTACAAATGACTTCCCTGCCGTATTATTGACCAGATCGTCTCCAAGTCCGACATCACGGGCCAGCTGGGCCGCGCTTTTTTTCCGTTCCAGAAAAGAATCCGGCCCTCTTTCTATGACAAAGCCGTCTTTATAAACGGTTTGTATTTTTCCGCCAAGCCTGTGGCTCGCTTCCACAAGCAGAACTTCTATATCCAAGCCCTCATCCTCGACCTGCTTCTGCAAATAATACGCCGCTGTCAAACCGGTGATCCCACCACCAATCACGACAACCCTCTTCTTGTTCTCCTTCAAAATTAAATCGCCTTCTTTTATCATTTACTCTTTGCTGTTAAGCTCCTTCATTACAACTGCAGCCAGGGCGTCCAATAATTCCGGCTGTGCATCCGGCATTTCGGGACGGTAATAGGAAGCCCCAATATCATCGGTAACAGCTTTGCATTCATAATCGTTGTCATAAAGCACTTCCAAATGGGTTGACACAAAACCGACGGGTATATAGACAAACGCTTTATATCCTTTTTCCTCATAAAGCTCACGGGTCAAATCCTGAACATCCGGTCCAAGCCATGGCTCTGGAGTGTTCCCCGCACTTTGCCAGCCAACCGCGTACTCAGTAATTCCTGTTTCCCCCGCAATCATGTCTGCCGTTTCTTTGAGCTGCTCTGGATACGGATCTCCGTATTGTAGAATCTTTTCGGGAAGACTGTGTGCGGATACGATGAGGCATGCAGCGTTCCGCTCTTCCTCCGGCATGCCCTCATACGTATCTTTCACCTTGTTCACCCAATAATCGATGAATTTAGGCTCTGTATACCAGCTTTCCACTGAAGTGATATTCGGGCCGCCCAGCTCAGCAGCTTTTTCCTTTGCACGGCCGTTATATGACTTGACGCTGAACGTGGAAAAATGCGGTGCCAATACAATGGAAACAGCTTCTTCAATGCCGTCAGCGTGCATGTCTTTGACAGCATCCTCTATAAAAGGCTCAATATGTTTCAAACCGATATAGGCTTTAAATTCAATTTCATCCTGGCCTTCATTCAGTCGGTCCTGAAGTCCGTATGCCTGTTGTTCTGTAATCTTGGCCAGTGGCGAAATGCCTCCAATCGCCTTATACCTGCGTCTCAAGTCTTCCAGCATCTCTTCGGAAGGCCTGCGGCCGTGCCTTATGTGTGTATAATACCGTTCAATATCATCTTCATGATAAGGTGTGCCGTATGCCATGACCAAAAGGCCCATTTTCTTTTTTGACATCTTCATTCACTCCCGATACAAAGGAATTAGTTGCTTTGGCGGAGTTTTTCCGCGCTATATTCATGAATAAAAGCAGTGAGCTTTTTCAGCATATCCGGCTGTACCTCAGGGAATACTCCGTGGCCCAGGTTAAAGATGAAACCTGGCTGCTCGATGCCCTGGTCAATGATGTCCTTCGCCCGCTCCTCTACAGAATCCCAATTGGCTATCAGGACAGCAGGGTCAAGGTTGCCCTGAACGGACTTCGTTACGCCCATTTTCCTGGCTTCTGCTATCGGGAGTCTCCAGTCGAGCCCCACAACGTCCAGCGGAAGTTCATTCCATTCCAGCACCAGGTGGCTGGCTCCCACTCCGTGCATGATCATCGGAACGCCTTCTTCCTTCAGCTCGGAAAAAATCCTCTCCATCACCGGCTTAATGTAAGTCTTGTAATCCGCACGGCTGACCGCTCCCACCCATGAATCAAAAATCTGGATGGCGCTTGCCCCTGCTTTGATTTGGGCTTTCAAATAAGTAACGGTCATGACTGCCAGTTTATCCATAAGCGCAAACCATGCCTTTGGTTCTGAATACATGAATGCCTTCGTCTTATGGTAGTTTTTGGATGGGCCTCCCTCAATCATGTAGCTTGCCAAAGTAAAAGGAGCTCCGGCAAAACCAATCAGCGGTACGGAAAGCTGCTCACGGGTCAAGAGTTTGATGGTATCCAATACGTAAGGTACATCTTGCTCAGGATTGATTTCTCCCAATCTCTCCACATCGGCAACAGTCCGGATCGGGTTATCGATGACAGGCCCGATTCCGCTCTTGATCTCTACATGAATGCCAAGTGAAGGAACCGGCGACATAATGTCCTTATACAGAATAGCCGCATCCACATCATACATTTCAACAGGAAGCCTCGTTACATAGGCACATAGCTCAGGCTGATGTGTAATTTCAAAGAGGGAATACTTCTCCTTCAATTTCCTGTATTCAGCCTGGGATCTTCCGGCCTGTCTCATATACCAGACAGGTACATGTTCCGTTTTTTCCCCTCTGGCCGCTCTCAAAAAAGTATCGTTTGTAATCTTCGTCATTTACAGTGTGTCCACCTTTCAGCTTCATTCTGGTTCTATTGTATTATAAAAGGCGTTTAACTAAAAATAAGTCTGATGCTCGTTCCTTTGTTTATCGTCCTAACTATAGTATTTTTCCTTCCATATGTATAGGCAGAAAGGCTTGATGTCATAAATTTGTCCTTTTTTCCGCCTTTCCTGTTCACCATTTCCCCATTTTCCCTTAGAGCAGTGTTTTTTGGGACGCTCCAAAGGGTAAGAATGATGTAAATTGAAAGAGGGACAATTCCACAAAAATACATATACTATATAAAAAAGGTGTGTGATGCAGAATGTATACATACATTACGACGGGAACCTATGAGTTTTTGAAGGGGCTGGCGGCCAAATATCCGCAGGAAAAAATGCTGATCATGCAAAACGCCCAGGTTACGCAGCTCTGGCATGAAACGAACGGGCAAACCGTTTTTCAGGCCCCCAGAAAATATGAAGTGATCGGGTTTGCCGGAGAGCTTGCAACGAGCGGCTTTGTTGCCTGCAACAATATTCCGGTCAGGGACGAGGGCCGTCCGCTGTTTGAATATGGATTTACCAACCAGGCAAAATCAATCGAAAAAGAATCGGGATTCAAGGCAATGAGGGTACTTCGCCCCCTTTCCAGTGATACGTATGTGGTCATGACCATGTGGGAAGACGAAAAATCATTTGAATCCTGGAAAAGTTCTCAAGCCTTCAAAGATGCACATAAAATGTCCGGCGGTGCCAAATCAACCGAAAATAAAGGAATCATGGCCGGGCCTTCCTATGTGGCTACATTTGTTGTATCTGATGATGAACTTGAAAGGCCAGAGGAATAAAAACGCCTCCGCATCAGCGGGGGCGTTCTTATTGATGCAAAAGAC
>DATBUB010000377.1:0-2084 GCA_036516555.1 Bacillaceae bacterium | reverse complement strand
GATAGATGAACTAATAAAAAATGAGGACATTTGCACATTCTATCAACCAATTGTTGGGTTTGAAAATGGACAATTAGCAATTAAAGGCCAAGAACTATTATCAAGGGGCCTGGATCATAACGGGGAAATCATCCCTCCATTTAAGATGTTTGAAGCTGCAAAGATTAGAGGCCGTACCTTTGCCTTGGACCGGGCATGCCGATTGAAGTCTGTGAAGAATGCAGGAATTGTGGGAGACAAATTAATCTTTATTAATTTCATCCCCACCGCCATTTATGCACCCGAACATTGCTTAGCCACTACATTCAAATTAATTAAAGAGTTGGATATAAAGCCTGAACAAGTCGTTTTCGAGGTAGTCGAAACGGAAGAAGTAAACGATATCGAGCATTTAAAGTCAATCCTGAACTATTACCGGTCACACGGCTTTAAATATGCGCTTGATGATGTAGGTTCCGGGTATAATGGAATCGAAAAATTATCTAAGATGGAACCTGATTTCGTTAAGTTAGCGATAGAATTCACTAATGGAGTAAGCCAGGATGCATCCAAACAGCAGGTCGCCCAATCCGTGTTATCCATTGCCCATCGTATGGGATCCAAGGCGCTGGCAGAGGGGATTGAGTGCGAAGAAGACTTGCATTTCCTGGCCGATATGGGATACGACTTATTCCAGGGTTACTTTTTAGGAAAACCAGCTGCAAAACCAATGACTAACATCGACGGCTTAACAATCAGCCGCAATGGATCGTCTATAGCAAAATGAAAAAGAAAAGTGACAGGACACGCCTTTTAAAATGCCAGTTTTATTGGCAAAATTATGGCTGTGGCCGGCACTTTTTTTGCTGGAACCGGGTATGTACATAATAGACTGCTTTACTTCTATGCGGATTATTTCTGCTTTGCTAACGGAAGTCTGAAATCTTTCAGGAAAGCGAGTGAACGAATATGAATCAGCAGCAATTTGAAAAAATCAAAAATGGAAAAGGTTTTATTGCAGCTCTGGACCAAAGTGGTGGAAGCACCCCTAAAGCGCTGGCCTCTTACGGAGTTTCAAAGGATGCATATGCCAACGACGACGAAATGTTCAATATGGTCCATGAAATGCGGACAAGGATTATCACATCGCCCGCTTTTGATTCGAATAAAATACTTGGCGCTATTTTATTCGAGGAAACGATGGACCGCGAAATCGAGGGGAAATATACAGCTGATTACCTGGCTGATGTGAAAAGAATTGTCCCCTTTTTAAAGGTTGACAAGGGACTTGCCGACGAAGAAAATGGCGTACAATTAATGAAGCCGATCCCCGATTTAGACGAGATTTTGAAAAGGGCCAATGAGCGCCATATATTCGGCACAAAAATGCGTTCTGTTATTAAAGAGGCGAATCAAGCAGGGATAAAAGATGTCGTTAGCCAGCAATTCGAAATTGGCAAACAGATCATTGCCAGCGGCCTCATTCCGATTATCGAACCGGAAGTGGATATTAACAGCCCCGACAAAGAAAAATGTGAAGAGCTGTTAAAAGCGGAAATCCTGAATTATCTCGACAGATTGGGAGAAAAAGAGTTGGTCATGCTGAAACTAACTATTCCAACCAAAGCGAACAACTATAAAGAGCTTATCGAGCACCCTAAAGTTGTCCGCGTCGTTGCCCTTTCTGGCGGTTATTCCAGAGAAGAAGCGAATGAAAAGCTTAAAGCAAATACCGGTCTGATTGCCAGCTTTTCCAGAGCCTTAAGCGAGGATTTGAATGTGGACCAGACAGATGAGGATTTCAATGCCGCTCTTGCAAAATCGGTGAATTCCATTTATGAAGCATCCATCAACTAATGTTTAAAGGCCAGTCAACAGCCGTTTGGAACGCGCTAAGACTGGCCTTCCCCAGTTTCATCTGAGCAGGACGATTTCCTATTCTACTTTTATCTTATCGTCTATCCGTTCATACCGGATGCTGTTTTCATCTTCTGGAGATATCCCGATACATTTAAAGACCCCGACAAATCTGTACCTGTTGAAACCAAGATTGTCTTTATATTTTGCAAAGACGGCCCTTTCACGCCCTATGTTAACATCTTCCA
>DATBUB010000376.1:0-13798 GCA_036516555.1 Bacillaceae bacterium | reverse complement strand
TTGATGGTTCCATCCGGATTCATTTCCAGATACTTCAGTACGGCGCCTTTTTCTTTTGCAAGCTGCTGCCAGGGGATGATGTTGCTGTGGTGTTCCATGTAGGAGATGACAATTTCATCCCCTTCACGGACATTGGCTCTTCCAAAGCTGGCAGCAACGGTATTGAGTGCCGTTGTAGTCCCGCGCGTAAAAATGATTTCCTCAGATGAGGAGGCATTGACAAACTTGCGGACTTTTTCACGGGCGCCTTCGTATTTATCTGTAGCGCGGGTACCGAGGGTATGAACGCCGCGGTGGACATTCGAGTTATACCCCCGGTAATACTCGTCAAGGACTTCGATGACCTGCGCAGGCTTCTGGGAGGTCGCAGCACTGTCCAGATAGACGAGCGGATGCCCATTCACTTCCTGGTCAAGAATCGGAAATAATTTGCGGACCTCTTGTGCATTCATTATCGGACTTTCCTTTCGATAATGTCTGTCAGCTGGCGTTTTACCGCTTCAATCGGCAGCTTTTCGACCACCGGCGCCAAGAAGCCATGAATGATCAGCCTCTCTGCTTCTGCCTTAGTGATTCCGCGGCTCATCAGGTAATAAAGCTGCAAAGGATCTACTCGCCCGACAGATGCCGCGTGGCCTGCCATTACATCGTCTTCATCAATCAATAGAATAGGGTTTGCATCTCCGCGTGCTTTTTCACTGAGCATAAGAACACGTGATTCCTGAACGGCGTTCGATTTAGAAGCGCCTTTCTCGATTTTTCCGATTCCGTTGAATATGGAAGAAGCGGAATCCTTCATGACACCGTGTTTCAAAATGAATCCTTCGGTGTTTTTACCGTAATGGACAATGCTGGTTGTAAAGTTCTGGGTCTGTTCCCCTCTGCCGACGACCACGGTTTTGGCGTCACTGCGGGAACCATCGCCGATCAGATTGGTTATGTTTTCAAAAATGGTATTCCCGTCATTCATCATGCCGAGCGCCCAATCAAGCCGGGAATCGCGGCCTGTTATGCCGCGGCGGTTGACGTACACGGTAGAACCTTTTGCAAGGGTATCGACCGCGCCATACACCACATTGGCATTATTTCCGGCAATCACTTCAGAAATGATGTTGACAATGCCGCTCACTTCTTCCTCTGCAGACAGATAATTTTCAACAAAGGTGACTGAGCTGTTGTCATCTGCCACAACAAGCACATGGTTGAACATGGCTGTTTCTTTGTCATCAAATAGATACACAGCCTGGATCGGTTCCTTCACTTCCACGTTTTTAGGAACGTAGAGGAATGCCCCGCCATTCAAAAGGGCTGCATGAAGGGCAGTGAGCTTATGTTCGTCCACTTGGACTGCCTCTTTCATGAAGTATTTTTGCACAAGCTCTCCATGTTCCTTGACAGCAGTGAAGATATCGGTGAAGATGACGCCCTGCTCCTTCAGCTCGGAAGAAAGGGATTGGTATGCTGCTGTCTGGTTGTGCTGGATATAGAGATTTTGATTTTCTTCCTGATTGATGATTGTTTTCACTGCCTCGGGCAGATCTTCAAGAGAAGCAAATACTGAGCCTTCCGCCTTGTGGCTGGAGAATTCGGTCAAATTCCATTTATTGATTTTCGTTTTATCCGGTTTAGGCAAGGATAGTTCATCCGCTTTGGCGAGAGCCTGAAGACGCAGCTCCGTAAACCAGCCAGGTTCCCCTTTTTCAGCCGAAAAAGAACGGATGTAATCCTGATCTACTGTCATTTTCGTTTCGATTGTCATGTTTATCCCCCTAACGCTTATGCTTCCTGGCCAACAGTTTCATCTTCGATGCCAAGCTCTGCCTTAATCCAGTCATAGCCTTCCGCTTCCAGACGCTGAGCCAGTTCAGGCCCGCCGGATTTGACGATGCGTCCCTGCATCATGACGTGAACATAGTCAGGAGTGATGTAGTTTAGCAAACGCTGATAGTGGGTAATAATCAGGCAGCCGAACTCGCTGCTTCTCATTTCATTGATACCTTTGGAAACAACCTTCAGCGCATCAATATCAAGTCCTGAGTCAATTTCATCCAAAATGGCAAACTTAGGCTGCAGCATCATCAATTGAAGGATTTCGTTGCGTTTTTTCTCACCGCCGGAGAAACCTTCATTCAGGTAGCGCTGCGCCATGTCCGGATCCATTTCAAGCATTTCCATTTTTTTATCCATTTCACGGATAAACTTCATCAGTGAGATTTCTTGTCCTTCTTCCCTGCGGGCATTGATCGAAGAGCGAAGGAAGTCAGCGTTTGTAACACCGCTGATTTCGCTTGGGTACTGCATGGCGAGGAACAGCCCTGCACGTGCACGCTCATCCACTTCCATTTCAAGCGCATCCTCGTCATCAAGCATGACGGAACCCTTCGTTACTTCATATTTGGGATGCCCCATGATAGCGGAAGACAAAGTGGATTTGCCTGTTCCGTTTGGTCCCATGATGGCATGGATTTCCCCGCCTTTTATCTCTAGGTTTACACCTTTTAGTATCTGTTTGCCCTCGATTTCTACATGAAGATCCTTAATTGTCAACGTTGAAGCCATGATCATACCTCCGTTATATAGAAAGTGATTTTCTTATTTTCTTGAGTTCATTCTCAATTTATTCTCATTATTATCTTATATCATATTAAAATTATTATCAACTAGGAAGGAAACCATTGAGAACCCCCGTCTTTCCTGACATTAAAATGGCCGATGCACTTTCTTGCACCGGCCTCCATTGTATCATAGTCATATGCAAAACCCTATTTGTTAACGTGCATCTTGCGGCTGATATCGGCCACAGTCCTTTGTGACTCCACGTAATCCGCTTCCCGTTTCTCCTCAATCTGCATCCGAACGTCATGTTCGCGCTTATACACTTCATAACCGACTCCATGAGCCCCATGCATCGCTTTCTCCATGCCTCCGGTGTACTGAATCTTGAGGTGATTGATAAAAAACCATCCCTTTCATTTTTGCAGACTTCCTTCGTCTGCTTTATGTCATACCCACTACTGTGTTTTCCCGTGCGGGTGGGCGTTAAACGTGAAATTATTGTTTAGAGCTGCCTCCACATTGTTTGGGTGCCTGGCACCCGTGCAATTCAGACACAATTCTGAATTGTTTCCAAGTTGCACGGGTGCCAGGCACCAACACAACTCCGGTCCAAAACAAAAAAATCCCAGGCTATCACCCGGGATTTTCTTTATTTTTCTTATTCTGATACGGGCACGACTGAGCCGCCCCACTCCTCAAGGATAAAGTCTTGGATTTCTTTGGAATGAAGAACTTCAACCAATGCCTTGATTTTTTCGTCATTCTCTTCACCTTTGCGTACAGCAACGATATTGACGTATGGAGAGTCGGACTCTTCGATGGCAATGGAATCTTCAACCGGATTTAAACCTACATCCAGCGCATAGTTGGAATTGATCAGGACAGCGTCGCCTTCGTTGTTGTTATAAGCTTGCGGAAGAAGGGCTGCTTCATATTCATATTTGAACTTCAGTTTTTTGGGGTTTTCAGCAATATCTTCAAGATGGGCTTCCGTTTTTTCGACGCCCTCTTTCAGCTTGATCAACCCTTTGCTTTCAAGCATGGAAAGCATGCGTCCATGGTCAGCAACAGAGCTGCTCATGAGAATTTCAGCACCCTCTGGAAGATCTTCAAGAGATTTATACTTTTTGGAATAGACACCGATTGGCTCGATATGGATTCCGCCTGCACTTACAAAGTCATAGCCATGTTCAGCTTTTTGGCTGTTCAAATACGGAATGTGCTGGAAGTAGTTTGCATCAAGCGTTTTGTCTTCAAGCGCTTTGTTTGGGAGAACATAATCCTGGAATACCTCAACTTTAAGATCAATGCCTTTTTCTTTCAGAAGCGGCTGTGCTTTTTCCAAAATTTCAGCGTGAGGTACGTTAGAGGCACCTACCACCAATTTGCTTTCTTTTTTGTCGCCGGCTTTTTCTTTATCGCCGCCTTCACTGCCATTTTTGCCGGAAGTCCCGCATGCTGCAAGGCCCAATGCCAGCACAAGTGTTAAAACCAATGCCAATACTTTCTTCATCTTGCTTCCTCCTTGTTGACTGCACTTCATTAGCGCTTATCAATGGTTTTTGTTATTAAATCACCAATAAATTGGATGATAAATACAATGATTAAAATAATGATGGTTGCGGCTAGGGTTACATCGCCCCGGCTCCGCTGGAAGCCTTCCAGGTAAGCAAGGTTTCCAAGCCCTCCGGCACCGATGACGCCCGCCATAGCCGTATAGCCAACCAGTGCGATAGCCGTCACCGTGATGCCCGATACCAAAGCTGGCATCGATTCAGGCAGCAGCACTTTAAAAATGATGGTGCTTGTCCTCGCGCCCATCGCCTTTGCGGCTTCAATGACGCCTTTGTCAATTTCCCTTAAGCCGATCTCCACCATCCTTGCGTAAAATGGAGCGGCACCAATGATCAATGCAGGCAATGCTGCGTTCATGCCGAGCATCGTACCGAGCAAAAACTTCGTGAATGGGATCAGCAGAACAATTAAAATAATGAATGGTATGGAGCGGAAAATATTCACAATGGCTGAAACCACAGTATTCAGGAAATTGTTTTCCCATAAGCCGCCTTTCGATGTGAGAAAAAGCAGCAGTCCAAGCAAAATGCCAAGAATAAAAGTGGCCAGCACGGATATCCCCGTCATGTAGAGTGTCTGGTTCGTCGCTTCCCACATTTTGTCCCAGTTCACATTAGGAAACATTTGTTCAAACATGGCCATTCACCACCTCAACTCCGACCTGCTGTTCCTCCAGAAAAGCCAGCGCCCTGTTTATTTCTGTCTGTTCGCCATCCAGCTGGACATACAGGACACCATAGGCTCCTTCCACTGTTTGAGAAATATTTCCCTGAATGATACTGACGGACAGATTGAATTCCCTGATCAGCCTCGTAATGACCGGCTGTTCAGTCGCCTTCCCAATAAATGTGAGTTTGGCAATAACTCCATTCGGGCTTGAAGCAATCAGTTGTTCCAGGATTTCTTTCGAGTCATCCTGCTCGGACACCTGGCTGACAAAGCGTTTGGTGATCGGTGCCTGTGGATTCCTGAACACTTCCAGGACATTTCCTGTCTCTACCACCCTGCCAGACTCCATGACCGCCACCCTGTGACAAATTTTCCGGATGACGTGCATTTCATGGGTAATCAATACAATCGTAAGGTTCAGCTTGCGGTTAATATCAACCAGCAATTCAAGAATGGAATCTGTCGTTTGCGGATCCAAAGCAGATGTGGCTTCATCGCAAAGCAGAACTTTCGGATCATTGGCCAATGCCCTGGCGATGCCTACCCTCTGCTTTTGTCCGCCGCTGAGCTGTGAAGGGTATGCGTTTTCCCTGCCTTCAAGCCCTACAAGTTTAATCAGTTCATTGACCTTTTCCATTCTCTTCTTTTTCGGGACACCCGCTATTTCGAGCGGAAAAGCAATGTTGTCACTGACTGTCCGTGACCAGAGCAAATTGAAATGCTGAAAAATCATCCCGATATCCTGGCGTACTTTCCGCAATTCGCTCCCCGTAACCTTGGAGATTTCCCGCCCGGCCACTTCAACGGATCCCGATGTAGGAAGTTCGAGCCCGTTCAGCATTCTGATCAGGGTGCTCTTTCCTGCACCCGAGTACCCGATAATGCCAAATATTTCGCCCTCTTTTATATCAATTGAAACATCGTCTACCGCGTTGACTTGTCCGCTTTTCGTTGCAAATATTTTATGGGCGTTCTTGATGCTGATCATTGCTGCACCTTCTCTCCACAATTATTCTTAGCCTGCAATATAAAAAATGCCTTTCTGCACACATGAGCAGAAAGGCATAATCATCTATAATCCCTTCTCTCATCTCTCAAAGCCCAATCGCTTTGTGTGAATTGGCACCGTGTCAAACTTGTTGACGGTTGCCGGGCTTCATAGGGCACATCCCTCCACCTCTCTGAATAAGAGCAAGCAATATTCAATTCATCGTCAGGTCTTACAATACAAATGTGATTGTATCATGGGCTTATACTGCCGTCAACACAATCTTCCTTAACAGGTTTTTCCGGCGGCTGGGCATCTTCCCCGGCCGTGCATAAAAGAAGCAGGGATTCCAGAAGCAGCGACTGGCGAAACGTCCCTTTAAATACGATGCGCCCTTCATCCATCCCAGTCCTTAAAGGAAGTCTTCCCTGCAGCAGGGAACTGAATTCCGAACCCTCAGCTATCAGTTTCATGTGTGCTGTTTCACATTGACTCTCACCGTATGAGATCCCATCATCGCCGATACGAAGAAGCCACTCCTCGTGTCCAGCTGGAATTGTAAATTGAATATGCATTTTTCGTCCTGAAAGAAGTTTTTTAATATGATTACGATTCTCGAAGCACCATTTCAATCTCTCAATTTCCGCTTCCAAATCTATCCGCCCCCGGTCCATTTCGTTTATCTGAATAGATTCTTCATTACCGGTAAAACTCCTTTATTCTTATTTTATTTCTAGTCAGAAATTCTGCCTTCTGTTACCCTTCATGCCTTTTCGCAGCTAATCCCCTATCGGTCAGAAGAACGAGTCCTGGCCTAGACTTAGCAATCTCTTCTGCCATGCCACTTATCCACGGAGAATTGCATTATTATTAACAATAACAAAGACCCTGTATAGGAACAGGGCCTCAGACTGGAGACATGGCTATGCCGAGTCAGCTATATTTTTTTATCACTTCATGCAAATGGGGAACAGACTGGAAAGCGTATATTTTTTCCGCTACCTGGCCTTTATCCAGCACAATCAGGCACGGAACGCTTTCGATTGAAAACCTTTCGGCCATTTCAGGCATGTAATTCAGGTCTGCTTTGCCGAATTCCACGCCCTTGACTATCTGCTCCGCAATGCTGAGCATCTTGCCCGCTACCTGGCATGTGCCGCAAAGCGGCGTATAAAAATATAGAACCGCCGTCTTGTCCCCATTAATTCGTTCCATGATGTCATCTTTCGTCCATTCCTCCATGGGTGCCAAATCAATCCTTTTTTAAAGAAATTCGGCATGTACATCGATGTGCGCCCTGAGCAGGATGGAAGCCAGATGCTGATATGGAGCTGCAGCCACCTCTTTATACGCCCTGTCGATATACAGATGCCTCGCATCCGGAAATTCGCGGATAAATTGCTTTCTTAGTTTTTCCCCGGAGGAATCGGCATCAAACAAGATATAAAGCTCTTTGCCATCCAGTTCATCAATCAGTTCATCAAGCCGGGACAAGCTGATTGTTCCATTGGTACAGATAATCTCGACCTCTTCTCTGACAATCTCCCTGACCCGTTTCCTGTCTGACAAACCTTCCACAATAATCACTTTGTCTGCGATTGTATTCACGGCCGTCAACTCCGGTACTATTCATTCATTTGAAAAAAATACACCTTGGGATCACCAAGGTGCAGCATTATTAACCTTCACTCGTCATTTTTTCATAATCCTCAGCGGAAAGCAGGTTGTCCTTTTCGCTCTCATCAGAAGGCTCAATCACGATCATCCAAGCTTTTTCATATGGAGATTCGTTGACAAACTCAGGATTATCGCTAAGCTCTTCGTTTACTTCCACAACTTTTCCGCTAAGCGGGGCATACAATTCGGAAACGGTTTTAACAGACTCAACGCTGCCGAATGGCTCGTCCGCCGTAACTGTGTCTCCCACTTCAGGAAGCTCGACAAAAACGATATCTCCAAGCTCAGACTGAGCAAAGTCAGTGATACCGATTCTTACTTTGTCCCCTTCTTCTTTTACCCATTCATGTTCTTCGGAATAGCGCAATTCTTTTGGTGTGTTCATCCAGATCCCTCCATCATTATTCTCTCAAGTTAATATTTACATAAAGACTTGAATGAAAGCAAGAGAATTTACTTTGACTTTCACATTATTCCGAGCCTTTCCATACCCTTTCAAACTCAGCTTCCCTGAAACCTACCGTTACCTTTTTGCCATCAGTGATGATCGGCCTTTTTAACAGCATGCCGTCACTCGCCAGGAGATCCAGCAATTCATCTTGCGAGGCCGTTTGGACCTTATCTTTCAAGCCGAGCTCACGGTATTTTTGCCCGCTGGTGTTGAAAAATTTCTTAAGCTCGAGGCCGCTTTTCTCAAATAAACCCTTGATCTCCTCCCGAGATGGGGGATGTTCAACAATATGTATTTCCTTTACTCCAATATGGCGGTCTCCCAGCCATTTTTTCGCTTTCCGGCATGTACCGCAAGCGGGATAGAGGTACATTGTAAGGGACATCCATTTCACCGCCTTTTCTCCTTTTTTATAAAGGACAGCTTTCGCAATCAGTATACCTCATAATTCGACTAAATTTGCAAAAAAACTCTCTTTCAGAACATAAAATTGAAAAATGAAAAGCCGGGCGCAAGGCGGCCGGCTTTCAAGGCGTCATCATACGATAAACTTTTCTGCTTCAATCAATTTATCAGCAGCTTCCCGCTTCTTGGCAATAACGTTAACCGGTGTATGGCGTATCAGCTTTCGGAGAGCCGAGTTCATCATGCGGAATGTATCGCCTTCCTCAATGGCCGCAAGGCTTTCCCTGGCAAATTGCTCCACTTTCACGATTGAATCCTGGCAGAAAATCTGTGTATATAGAAGCTTTTGGCGATTTTTCTCCAAACCGTCCCGTTCAATGGCTTTCCGGGTTCTCAGCACAACGGATTCCATCGCATAGGCAAGGGAGACGATATCAGCCAGTTTGGCAAGAATCTCCTGTTCCCTTTCAAGCTCCTGTCCAAACTTCTGGGCACCGAGACCCGCAATCATGAGCGCAGCCTTTTTGGCTCCTCTTGTCAAATGGCTTTCCTGATCCAGCGGTTCATCTCCCGGTTCTTCAGGCATGAGCATCATCAGTTCTTCCTGGAGCGCCTGTGCCTTTTGCAAAAGCGGAAGTTCACCTTTGAACGCTTTTCGCAGAAATGTTCCAGGAACAAGCAGCCGGTTAATCTCGTTTGTTCCCTCGAAGATCCTGTTGATGCGGGAGTCACGGTAGGCCCTTTCAATCTCATATTCTTGCATAAAGCCATATCCCCCATGGATTTGAACACCTTCATCCACGACATGGTCGAGGACCTCCGATGCGAAAACTTTGTTCAGGGAACACTCAATGGCGTATTCAGCAATGGAGCTTGCCACTTCTTTTCCATCCTTTACCTGTTCCTCGCTCAGCTGGCTCATCCTGTCCTCAAACAAACCAACTGTCCGATAGACAGAGCTTTCGGCTGCATAGAGCTCCGCACCTAGTGTTCCAAACTTTTCTTTTGTCAGATTGAACTGCGAAATCGGCGTCTTGAATTGTTTGCGCTGGTTTGCGTATTGCAGCGTTATTTCAAGGGCACGTTTGGAAGCCCCCACTGCACCGACCCCCAGCTTATAGCGTCCGATATTCAAAATATTGAAGGCGATTCTGTGGCCTTTGCCGATCTCGCCAAGGAGATTCTCGACCGGCACTTCCGCATCCTCCAAAATCAATGTACGGGTGGAAGAGCTCTTGATGCCCATTTTCTTTTCTTCGGAACCGGTTGAAACGCCCGGGTATCCCCTTTCCACAATGAAAGCGGAAAAATGATCTCCATCCACTTTGGCATACACGATAAAGACATCAGCAAAGGCCGAGTTCGTAATCCACTGCTTCTCACCATTCAGAATATAGTGGGTTCCAGCTTCATTCAGCTTGGCTGTTGTTTTCGCTCCCAGGGCATCCGAACCGGAGCCCGGCTCGGTAAGGGCATAGGCAGCCAGGAGTTCACCCGTTGCCAGTGCGGGAAGATATTTTTGCTTTTGTTCCTCGTTTCCGAACAAAACAATCGGGAGCGAGCCGATTCCAACATGCGCTCCATGTGAAATCGAGAAACCGCCCGCTTTTGACAGCTTCTCTGAAATAAGGGCAGAGCTGACTTTATCCAGAGCCAGACCGCCGTACTCTTCCGGAACATCCGCCCCCAGCAAGCCAAGTTCTCCGGCTTGCTTCAAGAGTTTCACGGAACGGTCGAACTCATGATTTTCAAGATGCTCCACTTGAGGCATCACTTCATTTGTGACAAAGTCATCGCTTGTTTTGGCAATCATCTTTTGTTCTTCTGTATAGTCTTCAGGGGTGAATATTTGGGAAGCATCGATTTCTTCGATTAAAAATGCCCCGCCTTTGATCAGGTCCTTCGTTTCCTTCGCCATCATCTTTTCCTCCCTTTCTTAAATCAGTTCAAATACCCCGGCGGCTCCCATTCCTCCGCCTATGCACATCGTGACAACACCAAACTGGACATCTCTGCGTTTCATTTCGTGGGCAAGCGACAGGGTCAGCTTTGTTCCTGTACATCCAAGCGGATGGCCGAGGGCAATAGCTCCCCCGTTGACATTGACGATTTCTTCATCCAGGCCCAGCTGCCGGATGACCTGGATAGATTGGGAAGCAAAAGCCTCATTCAGTTCAAACAAGCCAATATCGGAGAGCTCCAAACCAGCAAGCTTCAATGCCTTCGGAATGGCTTCAACCGGACCGATCCCCATGATTTCGGGCGGCACGCCAGCCACCGCAAAGGAGCGGAACTTCACCATTGGTTTCAGGCCAAGCGAGACAGCCTTTTCGCGATCCATGACCATGACTGCCGCTGCACCGTCGCTTGTCTGCGAGGAGTTGCCCGCGGTGACAGAACCGCTTACGGAAAAGGCCGGTCTCAGCTTAGACAGCACTTCCATATTTGTATCCGGCCTGACACCTTCATCCCTGGAAAATTCGATCTGATTCTCTTTCAGTTTATTGTCGGCCCCAACTGATCTGACCACAACATTTACCGGAACGATTTCGTCATCAAACTTGCCTTCTGCAATGGCTTTTGCCGCTTTTTGATGGCTGCGGACTGCAAAAGCATCCTGGTCTTCGCGGCTGATGCTGAATTTCCTGGCCACTTCCTCAGCTGTATGGCCCATGCTCATATAATATTGCGGGGCTGATTCAGCGAGTCTGATATTCGGCCTGACCACATGCCCCATCATGGGGACAAGACTCATGGATTCCGCTCCTCCCGCAATGATGGTATCCGAAGAACCAAGCATGATTCTTTCCGCTGCATAGGCGATCGACTGCAGACCCGAAGAGCAGTACCGGTTGATGGTGATGGCCGGCACCGTATCAGGCAAACCAGCAAGTCCGCCTATATTCCTCGCCATGTTCAGGCCCTGTTCCGCCTCCGGCATGGCACATCCAAAAATAAGATCGTCAATATTGCCTTCATAATTTCCCGCACGCCTGAGCGTCTCTTTTACCGCCAGCGCCCCAAGGTCGTCCGGACGCGTTTGGGCAAGAGTTCCCTTTTTTGCTCTTCCGACCGGTGTACGGGCACCGGCTACTATGACCGCTTCACGCATGATATCCCCCTCTTTTCCTATTAAGCTATTTGTCTCCTGTTCAGAGGCAAAATCTCTGTGTCCTCATCAGTTCCGGAGAGGCTTTCCTTTCACGAGCATATGCTGCATGCGCTGCTGTGATTTGGGTTCAGCCACGAGGCTCAGGAACGCTTCCCTTTCCAGGTCCAGGAGGTATTGTTCATCCACTTCCGTTCCAAATGGCACTTTGCCTCCTGCAATGACATAAGCAAGCTTCTTGGCTATTTTCATATCATGGTCGGATATATAACCGGACAGCCGCATCGCTTCTGCTCCCAGCAAAAGGGTTGCATAGCCGGTTTCCCCTGTGACAGGCACCTTTTCACGGGCAGGAGGCGTGTACCCCTGCTCGTAAAGGGAAAGCACCGCTTGCTTCGCATCGTGCAGGAGATGGTCGCCATTCACGCTCATTCCATCTGTACGGTTAAGAAAATGAGTGTCTCTGGCTTCATCTGCGGATGTAGAAACCTTGGCCAGCGCTATGGTTTCAAACACCTGGTTTGCCACTTTTTGAAGGTCGAACTCAATCCCTTTAGGGAAATTGCGGAGTGTCTTAATATACAGCTCCTTGTTTCCTCCCCCTCCAGGAATCAGCCCTACCCCCGCTTCCACTAGACCCATATAGGTTTCCATGGATGCCTGGATATGGGCGGACGGTAGACATACCTCAGCCCCTCCTCCAAGCGTCATGCCGAATGGAGCTGCGACAACAGGTTTCGTACTGTATTTGATCCTCATCATTGCCTGCTGGAATTGGCGGACCACCATATCAATCTCAAAAATGTCATCATCCTGTGCCGCCATCAGGATCATGGCCAGATTGGCCCCTACGCAGAAGTTTTTGCCCTGGTTTCCAATGACGAGGCCCTTATAGTGCTTTTCGGTTTCATCAATTGCGTGGTTGATCATCTGGATGATGTCAAAGCCGATGGCATTATTCGGAGAGTGAAACTCCAAAAGCACTACTCCATCGCCTAAATCTATGAAACTTGCACCTGTATTTTTCTTCAGAAGCTTGCCTTGCTTTTTCAGCAAATGTAAATCGAGTTCTTTTGGATTGTTGATGACCGGGCGGTATTCGCCTTTTGCATAAACAGACACACTGCCATTTTCTTCTTTATAAAACGTGGTATAACCCTGCGCCAGCATTTCCCTTACCCACTCGGGCACAGGAATTCCTTCCTCTTCCATTTTCTTTACTGATTTTTCAACCCCGATGGCATCCCATGTTTCAAACGGGCCATACCTCCAGCCAAATCCCCATTTCATGGCACGGTCGATGGAAAGAATATCATCTGAGATATCTCCAAGCAACTGTGCCGAAATGGACAGAACCGGGGCAGTAATGTTCCAGAGCAGCTTTCCTGCACGGTCATCCGAGTATACAAGCGCTTTCATTTTGGAGGCGGTTCCTTTTGCCTGCTTTGCCATTTCTAGTGCCGGTGTCTTCATTTTTTTCCGCTCGCCGTACTCAAGCGTTTCCGGATTCAACTCTAATATGTCTTTTCCTTTTTTTAAGTAAAAGCCCTGGCCAGACTTGCTCCCGAGCCAGCCTTTTTCATTCATCTTCCTCATGAATTCCGGTACTTCGAAGACCTTCTTTTCATCCCCTGAAACTTGCTCATAAACGTTGTTCGCCACATGGATGAATGTATCCAAGCCTACAACATCCAGTGTCCGGAAGGTAGCGCTTTTCGGTCTACCGATGAGCGGACCGGTTACAGAGTCTACTTCCCCGACACTGTACCCGCCCTTAAGCATTTCACGCACAGTAACGAGAAGTCCGTATGTCCCGATCCGGTTTGCAATAAAGTTTGGGGTATCCTTCGCAATGACAACCCCTTTGCCAAGGATATCCTCACTGAACGTCTTCATGTATTCCAGGACTTCAGGGTCCGTTTTTTCAGTCGGGATGATTTCAAGCAATTTCAAATAGCGCGGAGGATTAAAGAAATGGGTTCCCATAAAATGTTTCTGGAAATCTTCTGAACGGCCCTCTGCCATAGCCTCCACCGAAATCCCCGATGTATTGGAACTGACTATGCTTCCGGGTTTTCTGTGTTGATCCACTTGTTCAAAAACCATCTTTTTGACCTTCAGGTTTTCCACCACCACTTCGATGATCCAGTCAGCTTCACCGAGCTTTTCCAAATCATCCTCCAGGTTCCCAACAGTAAGGAGTTCGGCCTTTTGTTTATTTGTCAAAGGTGCGGGCTTTTGTTTAAACAGCTTTTGAATGGCTAAAGAGGCGTATTTATCACGGAACGCTTTATCATCAGCTGTCAGTCCTTTCGATTTATCTTCTTCCGACAATTCCTTTGGAACCATATCAAGCAGCAATGTCGGG
>DATBUB010000375.1:0-1658 GCA_036516555.1 Bacillaceae bacterium | reverse complement strand
GGTTTGGAAGTCCCCTTATATAAGAGCTTTCTTGAAAGGGTTGACTATACCACTCTTGTGACATACAACGGGAAGGCATTTGATTGGCCACAGGTGAAATCGAGGTACCTCCTCGTCAGGGAAAACGTTCCCATGCTGCCTTCTTTCGGGCATTTTGATTTGTATCATGCTGCAAGAAGAATGTGGAAACACCAATTGGAAAGGGTTAAGCTGACAGCTGTTGAAGAGGATATCCTGGGAATCAAAAGACAAGCAGATGTGCCTGGGCACTTGGCTCCCATGATTTATTTCGACTATGTAGAGAGAAAAAATCCAGAAGCGGTCATCAAAGTAATGGAGCACAATGAAATGGATATTCTTTCGCTGATCACGCTTTACACACACTTATCCATGCAAATTCAGGGGTTGGATCCTAGCCAGACTGCCATTGAGAAGCGGGAGACGGGAAAATGGTTTGATTATATTGGAGAGACGGAGGCGGCAGCCGCTTTTTTTAAAGAGGCTGTCAAGCTGGATGATCCACAGGCAATGTATAACATGGCAATCTACCATAAACGCGAAAAAAACATGGAAGCTGCTTGGGGACTTTTCAAGGAAGCGGTAAATGAAGGCGAGCCTGCTGTCGGAAAAAGAGCAGCCATAGAACTGGCAAAAATGGCGGAACATCAAAACAAAGATTACGGCCTTGCACTTTCCTATACAGAAAGAGCTATCCAGCTGCATCATAAGGACTCTACGAAAAAATACAATAAACCGGACTCCTTCAAAAAAGAGGCATTGAAAAGGCTGGATCGACTTTTTAGGAAATTGGAAAGGAAGCAGTGAAAATTTCCCGGGCAAGCGCACATTTCGACCATACCAATGATTTGGCCGGGGTGGTTTTTGCCCAAGGCTGTAACGGTGTGTCGAAACTTTTGGAATTTTGGGTTTTGTAGGTACCGGGTACAATCAATTTTTTTCCCTCATCCGGATAAATGAGGTGAAAATAGGTATTTATATTAGTACATGTCTGGTCTTTCTACATAGGCTGTTAGTGTAAGCAAACCAACCATGAGAAAGGAGAAACGGGCATGTTTTTTAATTGCGGTACACAAGTGCTGCCGGCGATCGTGCATCCGACAAAATGCTGTGTCAACCATAAAATGTTCAATGTCATACAACCCGAAATTCATCCGTCGCATACAACCAATGTCAACCATACAAATGTCCATCATCAGCATTATTTCCCGCATACGGAGTCTGTTGTGAACGAAGTAAGCCATTCCCAGTCCTTTATACCGGGGGCGCCTCCTCCGGGAATCGCTCCTGTTCCAAGGCCAGGATTTGGCCCGGTGCCCGGCCCAGGATTTGGACCCAGACCAGGTTTTCCATATTAATGATACAGCAAGGATGAAAAGTTTTTCTTTCATCCTTGTTTTTTCAGTGAAAGGAATGGTGTGACAGTGCCAAAAATTGTTGCTGTATCCGGTTATAAACCATTTGAGCTAGGGATCTTCAGTGATAACCATCCTGGATTGCCTTACATAAAAAAAGCGTTGGCCGACCGTCTCGCAACCCTTGCCGAAGAAGGGACGGAATGGATTATCATAACCGGGCAGCTCGGGGTGGAACTTTGGGCCGCAGAAACGGTGCTTGATCTTCAAACGGAATATCCGTCA
>DATBUB010000374.1:0-8409 GCA_036516555.1 Bacillaceae bacterium | reverse complement strand
TTGAGAGCATGCCGCCCGGATTTCCCCGGACATCGATCACAAGCCCTTCAATCTTTTGCCTCTCCAGTTCCTGGAGCTCCCTGGCAAAATCCCTTGCGGTGCCTTCAGAAAATGAAGTGATTTCGATATATCCGAGCTTCTTCCCATCGCTTTTCTTCACATCCGAAAATACGCTCAATACAGGCACTTCTTCACGCTTTACCGACACGACGAATGGTTTGGACAACCCGTTCCTGATTATTTCAAGCTCGACCACTGTACCCTTATCTCCGCGTATCTTCATGGAAGCTTCCTGTATATCCAGCCCCTCCACACTTTCACCGTCCACCCGGATAATTTGATCCTTGGGCTTCAGTCCCGCTTTTTCTGCGGGAGAATTTTTAATCGGTGCAACGATGATCAGTTTGCCTTCTTCAATGGTGATCTGGGCTCCGATCCCGTCGAAGCTGGAATCCATGCTTTCATTAAATCTGGCAGCCGTTTTCGCATCCATATATACGGAATAAGGATCCTTCAGCGTCCCAATCATCCCCTGGATCGCACCCTGAATCAGCTGTTCCTCTTCCACCTTTTCTACGTACGCTTTTTGAATCAGCTCATATGCACGAGCCACTTTTTCCAAGCCCTTAGTCTGGATTTGCGCCGATTTCTCCTGCTCAGCCGGTTGCTGTTCTTCCTCGGCTTTTTGGGAAGCCATCGGCCCTATCCACTTGAACCCGGCATAGGTGCCGCCTGCTCCCAACAGCAGGGAACAGGCGATAATCACTGCCAGCCACTTATTTTTCATCCTTTTCCCCCTCAGCCGTTCATGGCAGAATTCCATCGCTTTAGAACTCAGCGATTTTTCTACACATCATATGCGGCGAGGGGACAAGTTATGATAACAGCATCAGGCGTAAGCGGCGGCTTTTTTTCTGTTTTTTTCAGGATGAGTGGCCGGAGCCCCTTGAAAAATATGGGCCATATCCTCTAGCATGGCACTCGCCGTTGGCCCGCTTCCCGCACCTGGCCCTTGCACCGTTACCGTTCCCGCAAGGCTGGATTCAATGACAATGGCATTATCCACCCCTTCAATGGAATAGAGGGGATGATTCGCCGATGTCAGCACAGGACGGACTGAAGCCCGGATCTCATCGCCTTCTTTTATGGCCTCCGCAACGTGTTTATACCGTAAGCCCTTCTCCTTGGCCGCCTGAACCTGCTCTAAAGTGATTCGGGATATTCCCTCCACCTGGACATTCTTCCATTCGGGCTGGCTGCCAAACGCCAGCTGACTCAAAATCATAAGTTTGCAGAAGGCATCGTTTCCTTCCACGTCGTTGGCCGGATCCGCCTCCGCATACCCAAGCTCCTGCGCCTGCTGAAGCACTTCCTGGAATTCAGAATCTCTCTTTCTCATTTCCGTTAAAATATAGTTAGACGTCCCATTAAGGATGGCTTGAATACGGCCAATCTTATTTACCTGCAGCTGCTGGGCAATCGTCCGTATGATGGGGACACCTCCAGCGACGGTGGCTTCATAGCCCACCTTCACCCCGTATTCACGGGCTATATCCAAAAGCTGCGCCCCATGCTTGGCAAACATCACCTTATTGGCTGTCACTACATCGCACCCCTGCTCCATGGCCCTCTGCAAATAAGAAAAACCGGGTTCTTCCCCAACTATGGCTTCAAATACAACATCTAGCCCCGGAATTTGCAAAATGTCATCAAAGCAATCAGTTACAAGGACATGCTTTTCAATATTCCGCTCTTTCTTCACATCCTTGATCAAGACGCCTGCAATCTCCACCTCTGCGCCCAAGAGCGTCTTCAGCTCCTGCCGATGGGTCTGAACTGCGTCGTATACTCCTTTCCCAACTGTGCCGAAACCAAGAAGCGCCGCCTTTATCACTGTCATATCACCATCTCCTTTTTCAATTTTCTTCTGTCTGAACACACAGGGGCTGACACGCCATAGCGCTTCAGCCCCTGTTTCATGTACTGGATAAAGAAGAGAGTTAATTTGCTGCGGATACGGCTTCAACCGCTTTTTCGATTGCCTGGCCAAGATCTTCCGTAATATCTTCAATCGCTTCAAGTCCGACCGCCAGACGGATCAGTTCTTCTGTTACCCCTGTCGCTTTCAGCTCTTCAACGCTAAGCTGCTGATGAGTAGTGGAAGCGGGATGGATAATCAGGGATTTTGCGTCTCCCACGTTTGCAACGTGCGAGAAGAGGTTAACATTATCAATCGTTTTTCTTCCTGCTTCGCGTCCGCCCTTGATGCCGAATACGACGATGGCTCCAGGTCCTTTTGCAAGATATTTTTTTGCCAATTCATACGATGGATGGCTTTCAAGTCCCGGATAAGAAACCCATTCAACGGCTTCATTGTTCTCTAGAAATTCAGCTGTCGCTTTGGCATTTTCGACATGGCGCGGAATCCTCAAGTGCAGGGTCTCCAGCCCTTGAAGGAAGGCAAAAGCATTGTCCGGGCTCAGGCAGGCACCGAAGTCGCGCAGCAGCTGTACACGGAGCTTAGTGGCAAAAGCAGCTTCAGGAACATCAATTCCGTAGCGGATGCCGTGATAGCTTCTGTCGGGTTCCACAAATTCCGGGAATTTCTCGTTATTCCAATTGAATTTGCCGCTGTCTACGACAATTCCGCCGATGACCGTTCCATGGCCGCCGATCCACTTTGTGGCGGAATGGACAACGATGTCTGCCCCCCATGAAATCGGTGTGCACAAATATGGAGTGGCAAAGGTGTTATCAACGATCAACGGAATGTTGTTTTCATGGGCAATGTTCGCTACAGCCTCCACGTCCAGGACGTTCAGGCTTGGATTGCCGATGATTTCCCCGAAGACGGCTTTCGTTTTTGGCGTAATGGCTTTGCGGAAGTTCTCCGGAACGGTCGCATCTACAAACTTGACGTTTATGCCGTATTTTGGAAGCGTGATGGAGAACAGGTTATACGTTCCTCCGTACAAATCAGTTGCCGCTACAATCTCGTCTCCCGCACGGGCAATATTGAGAATGGAGAACGCAATGGCGGCCATTCCGGAAGACAAAGCCACGGCAGCAGAACCGCCTTCAAGCTGTGCGATCCGCTTTTCAAATACGTCCACAGTCGGGTTCATGATGCGGGAATAAATATTTCCGGCAACCTCAAGGCCGAACAGCTTCTGGGCATGCTCCGTATTCTCAAACACATAGGATGTGGTTCTATACACCGGCACTGCGCGGGATCCTGTTTCATCAGGCTCCTGTGCTCCGTGCAGCAAAATGGTTTCTGGACGATAATTTGGTTGTGTCATGATTTTTTTCCTCCCGTTGTTTAAGGTGATTAATTCCATTGGAATACTAGGTTAACTGTTTAAAAAATAGTGTTTCTTGAGGACGAAGGATACGGACATAAAAAGCCCTCTTCCTGATAAGAAGAGGGCGTCATTTCGATTCCTCCCCTTATCTTCCAGACCATGGCTGATCTGTAGGAATTAGCACCTTTTCAGACTCGATTGTCTGAAGGTTGCCGGGCATCGCAGGGCCTAGTCCCTCCGCCGCTCTTGATAAGAGTGATACAATATTATTAACTTTTTGATATTTCAATGAACTCTTGAAAAAGAGTATATCGCATGCTGTTCATCGAAGTCAACTGTTTTTTCGGAATTTTTATCAATCAACCGCTTTAACCAGTTTTTCCATCATTTCTTCATCCATGGGACCGATGATTTTCTTTGCAACCAAGCCTTTGGAATCAATGATATAGCTTGTGGGAATCGTGTAGGTTTGGTATGTCTCCCCCACTTTTCCGTCCACATCGAGCGGAATGGGGAAGGTTAAACCATATTCTTTGATAAAATTTTTGATTTTTTCATGGCGGTTGGATCCGCGTTCTGCTTTTGTCAGGTTGACCGCAATGATTTCCACCTTTAGATCCTTTGCCTTATCTTTATAAAATTTCTCCATATGAGGCATCTCGGCCTTGCAGGGCGGGCACCACGTCGCCCAAAAATTTAGGATCACCTTTTTCCCTTTATAATCCGACAGCTTTACGGGCGTCCCATCAATTGTTTCCAGCTCAAAGTCAGGAGGAATATCCCCTTCTGACAGCCCCTCATCATAAGTATCCTCGTAGGCTTCATCTTCGGCCGATTTGGCAAGAAACTCCTCCTGTGCCCTTGCCTCCTCTTTTCGTTCCTTTGCATCCTGGAGGACATTGACGATGACAATCCCGGCCAACATAACAATAATGGCCAGTCCAAATATATTCTTTTTCATGAATCAGCACTCCTCTTTTTCAGCCAAATAGCAAAAAACAAGGCAAACCATCCGCAGACAATAACAGGCTCCGAAAACAGTTCTCCCCTTAAAGAATAAACTAGAGCTTGTACAAACGTGAACAGAATGAGGGCTTGCACCTGCCATCTGTAATGGTGTTTGGACTGCACAAGGTACACGAAAAGTGAATTCGCAGCCAGCTGCGGAATCAGGATCCATAATGCGTCCTGATTTAGAAGCCCGAACAGCAGTTCATAAATGGATATCGTAAGGAGCCAGGCAAAGGTGGCATCGCTAAACTTTTTTTTCGACATCACGATGTAAAGGATGGCCGCAGCAATTCCCAGCCAAAAGCCTTTTGAGCCGCCATGAAAGTACAAAATGGAAATGGGATGATCCAAAACCATCCTGAAATCAAACAGGATCACACTCAGCTTCCAGACAAAAACGAAAGCAAGCACTGCATTGCCGTACCAATCCGCTGTCGCCTTCTTCCGGATAATCGCCAAATACGCGCCAGTGATCAAAAAAGCTGCCGCCATGGCAACCCACGCAATGGGAATCGAAACAGCTCCCAGAAGAACAAATTTCAACACAAAACTCCTCTCATATTGTTGCTGCAATTCGGGGGCGGAGTTCTGCAGATTACATAGCCAAGTTACCTAATTAGGCCGGGAACTTCCGCAATTAACATGAAAGCTTCCGCAATCCGGAAAAGTTACGCAATTCCGGGCCGAACTTCCGCAATTCTTCACCGGAGTTCCGCAATTCATGCATGAACTTCCGCAATTAACATACAAACTCTCGCAATCCGAGAAAGTTACGCAATTCCGGGCCGAACTTCCGCAATTCTTCACCGGAGTTCCGCAATTCATGCATGAACTTCCGCAATTAACATGCATTCTTCCGCAATCCAGGAAAGTTACGCAATTCCGGTCCGGAGTTCTGCAATTCTTCAGCGGACTTCCGCAATTCTGCATAGGACTTCCGCAATTCAAGCATCAACTTCCGCAATTAACATGCAAACTCCCGCAATCCGAGAAAGTTACGCAATTCCGGTCCGGACTTCCGCAATTCTACATCTGACTCCCGCAATCAGCCCATGGACTCCCGCAATTACGATTCGAACTTACCCACTCGCAAACCTGCCTACAGGATCGGCGACAGCAGACGGGACACCGATTCTTTGAAACGGATATACAGAGGGCGGTTTTGATATTCTTCCAGCGTGAGTTCTCTCGATAATTCCATGTCTTTTCCAAAAATATGGACGAGTTCTTCTACCAGTATATGATCATAAAGAAAGGCATTGACCTCAAAATTCAGCCGGAAGCTCCGCACATCAATATTGGCAGTGCCTACAGTTGCAATCTTTCCATCTGCTATCATCGTCTTGGCATGGATAAATCCGTTGTCATAAATATAAACCTTCGCCCCGGTCTTCAGCAATTCTCCCACATTGGAATATGTAGCCCAATACACAAAAGCATGATCCGGCTTGTTTGGAATCATCAGCCGGACATCGACCCCTGAAAGTGCTGCAATTTTAATGGCATCCAATACACTGGCATCCGGAATAAAATACGGCGTCTGGATGTATAAATAATCCTTCGCCGAATTGATCAGCTTTAGGTAGCCATACTTGATCTGTTCCCACTCGGAGTCCGGTCCGCTTGAGACTATCTGGACATCCGTCTCGCCCATGGCGTCCATCTCCGGGAAAAGCCTGTCCGCATAGCTGATTTTGCTGGATGACGCCTGGTTCCAGTCCAAGATAAACCTGGTCTGCATGGCGTATACCGCTTTCCCCATAATTTTCAGGTGCGTATCCCTCCAGTAGCCGAACCTTTGATTCAATCCAAGATACTCGTCACCTATATTGAAGCCGCCAATATAACCGATCCTGCCGTCCATGATGGCCAATTTTCGGTGATTTCTATAATTGACCTGTAAATTCAGATGCGGAATAATGGCAGGAAAAAAAGCACTGACTTTGCCGCCGGCTTCAATTAAGGGCCTGAAAAATTTCCTTGGGAGACGTCTCGATCCCATCGCGTCGTATAAAACGCGAACTTCCACCCCCTCTTTCGCTTTCAGGACCAGTGCTTCCAGAAGTTCATTTCCCAGTTCATCGTTTCGCATGATGTAGTACACGAGATGAATATGGTCTTCCGCATCCATAATATCGTTCAGCAGCGAACGGAATTTGTCATACCCGTCCGTGAAAATTTCCACTTTATTATCCTGTGTCAAAACGGCCCGGTCATTCACCAATAGCATATAAATCAGGTCTTTATACCGTGCCGTCCGATTATCATGAAATGGAAATTCGCCTTTTTTCAACAGTTCCACTTGGTATTTAGCGATTTCCATGATCCCAATCTTGTTTTTATCTTTCCATTCAAAAATCTTTTTTCTGCTTAAATTTTGTCCAAAGATTAAATACAGAATAAATCCGGCCACCGGTACAAAAAACAACACCAGGAGCCATGCCCATGTGGCGCCGGCATCCCTTCTTTCCAGAAAAATAACGAAGCCGGCCAGCACTATATTCAAAACAAGAAACAAACTGACCAATATAGCCGAAATTGTCGTAATCGTCATATCCAGCCCCCGCATCCTCTGCAAACATTTGTTGTAATATATGCGCATGCACGAGCACATAGTTATATTTTATCATACCATGATTGCTTTCTTTTGGAAAAAGAGAGGTCAAAAAGAGCCGCACCCAACAGGGTGCGGCTCTGCTAAACTATTAGAAATTAATATATTTGCGCGGGTCTACTGCATTGGATTTCGCAGCATTCCAGCCGCCCACATGCAGTTCAAAGTGCAAATGCTGTCCATAGGATTGGCCAGTGTTGCCCATGTATCCAAGCAACTGTCCTTTTGAAACCGATTGGCCAGCTGATACTGAACGGCTTCTAAGGTGAGCATATACAGTGGTGTACATTTGGCCGTTTATGTGGTGAACAACAAATACCACATTTCCGTAACTCGAAGACGTATAAGAGCTGCTTACTACCCCGTCTGCTGCAGCAACAACCGGCACAGTGCCTTTGGCGGCAATATCAATACCGAAGTGATTGCCGAGACTTCTGCCTCCAAAACCGGAAGAGATATACCCCATAGCAGGTCTCATGAACATGCCGGAAGAAACTGGCGGTGCACTGTATGTGGGACCGGAGCTCACAGAATGGCTGGAGGAATGGCTACCGCCTCCGCTTGGCTTCTTGCTTGCTGCTGCTTCACGTGCCCTGCGTGCAGCTTCTTCACGGGCTTTGCGCTCGGCTTCGGCAATACGGTTTTTCTCATTTTGGATGGCCTTTTGAAGAGCTGCATTTTGTGCATTCAACACTTCCGCTTCTTCTTCAAGAGACATTTTTTCGGCTTCAAGATGCTTCTTTTCATCAGCCAATTGCTTCATAATTTCAGCTTTTTTGGCCTGTTGTACTTTCAGGTCAGCCTTGAGGCTTTCAAGTTCTTTAAGCATTCCTTCAAGACTTGCAAGCTTCTTTTCTACTTCTGCCTGGCTGGCTTCAAGCTGCTCTTTATCACGCTTTTGTTCCTCGATGATCTGCTTGTCCGCATTCACCAATGTCGTAACGGCTGAAACACGGTCAATGAAGTCGCCAAAGCTTTCTGCTCCAAGCAAGACGTCGATGTAATTGACGGAACCGCCGTTAGTTTGGATATTCCTCGCACGTTCCTTAAGCAACTCGTTGCGTTTTTCAATTTTATCTTTTAAAACTTCTATTTCTGCTTTTAATCTCTCAATCTCAGCTTTTGTATCTTCAATCTGCTTTTGTTTTTCTTGGATTTTATTGTTCGTATCGGCGATTGTGTTTTCAATTTTTTTCATCTCTGCTTCCAATTGTCCTTGCTGGGTTGCAATCTCTGATATTTCACTGTTCTTTTCGCCGATTGAATTGTTTACATCAGATTTTTTGTTCTGAATTTCTGATTGCTGGTTTTGCAGCTCGGATAGTGTCGTAGCGTTTGCTTGTCCTCCGCCTGCCAGCAGTCCTCCAAACCCCAATGTTGCTGCCATTGTCACTGAAAGTAATGAACTTCTTTTCAACAAAACGTTCCCCTTTCTTCTCCCTGACCATTTTTCTAGTAAAAAAGGTTTACCTTATGCAT
>DATBUB010000373.1:0-2572 GCA_036516555.1 Bacillaceae bacterium | reverse complement strand
GATGGATGTAAAGTTTGCTCTCTCCGTCGGGAATACGGATAGAATAAGGATGTAAATCTTCACATAACCAGAAAATCCCGTGTCGCAACCAAAAAAAAACCCTTCTCGCCGCCCGTACGGCAAAAAGGGTTCTTTCCTCAGCTGCTTTTACATTACATTGATATATACAATTCCAAGCACAGCGGCCAGAATCAGCCGGTAGATGGCAAATGGCAGGAGTTTGACTTTGCTGATCAGCGCCAGGAAAAAACGGATGGAAATCCAGGCGAAGATAAAGGCGCTCACGAATCCCACGACGAAAAAGGGAATGACATCTGTTGTCAGCACGTCCATTTTTTTCACCAGGGAGACGGCGCTCGCACCAAACATGATTGGAACCGCCATGATGAACGTAAAGTCTGCTGCAGCCCGGTGCTTCAATCCCATGAGGACGCCGCCCGATATGGTGGCACCTGAACGGGAAAAACCTGGCCATAAGGCGATACACTGGAAGAGTCCGATCAGGAACGCCTGCTTATATGTGACTTCATCCAGTTCCGCAGCATGGAAATGCTTGCTGGACCGCTCCGCACGTTTCATTTTCATGTCAGCCGCAATCATAAGGAAGGATCCGGCGACAAGAGCGACTAGGACGGTTTCCACATTGAACAGGTGCTTGTCTATAAAATCCTCAAACGCAAAGCCGAATATGACTGCCGGCAGCAATCCCACGATGACATGGGAGAGTCTCAGCCTCTTTTCATTCTGGGCGGCTTTTACCGCTCCGCCGATATTGATTCCGACCAGGCTCCACAGGCGGGACCAGAATACGATGACAACAGCCAGGATGGATCCAAGCTGGATGACGACCTTGAATGTATTGGCCACTTCAGGCGAGCCAAGTATCTCTTGTGATTTCAGCAGCATATCATCCACAATGATCATATGCCCGGTTGACGAAACGGGTGCAAATTCAGTTAAGCCTTCTACTAATCCTAAAATCAACGCTACTATAAAATCCCATATATTCATGTTTGAAAATCCTCACCTTTCAGTCATGCCCTTTATTTTACATATTAATAGATAAAAAGAAAAGGGCATTTATTAATAGAAAAAAACGTTCCCCCATTCATCATAGACGAAAACGGTATGAGGGCCCCCTGCACCTTACATATATATTTTTTAAAAATAGGGAGTATGTCCATCTTTTTTCTCCACACAATTGTATATTTTATCATTTTGAAGTTGGAAATGCGTATAGTATAATATTTAATAATCGTTTTCCGAATTTTCGGGGCGAGAAAATTAAAAACACAGGAGGTGTACACCTTTCTTAGAAAGGTGAACCATTTGGACGTTGACAGTTTACTCTTAATTGGTATTTTGATTGCATTGACTGCTTTTTTTGTAGCAACCGAATTTGCGATCGTCAAAATCAGAAGCTCCAGAATCGATCAGCTCGTAGAAGAAGGAAAGCCAGGTGCCTTGGCGGCAAAACATGTGATTACCCACATGGACGAATACTTGTCTGCCTGCCAGCTGGGAATCACAATCACGGCACTCGGAATCGGCTGGCTGGGTGAGCCCGCCATCAAATCTATTTTACAGCCATTGTTTGCCCAAACTGAATTGGACCCTAAGTTAACTCATGTCCTTTCAGTGGTGATCGCCTTTCTGATCATTACGTTCTTGCACGTCGTGGTTGGTGAGCTTGCGCCTAAGACAATGGCCATTCAAAAAGCGGAGACGATTACACTGCTATGTGCGAAACCCATCATTTGGTTTTACAGGCTGCTGTTCCCGTTTATTTGGGTCCTGAACGGCTCGGCCCGTCTGCTTGTCAGATTGTTTGGCTTTAAGCCTGTCACTGAGCACGAAATGTCCCACTCGGAAGAAGAGCTTCGGATTATCCTGTCGGAAAGCTACAAGAGCGGAGAAATCAATCAGGCAGAATTGACCTATGTCAATAATATCTTCAAATTTGATAATCGGATTGCAAAAGAAATCATGGTGCCCCGAACCGAGATGATTTCCCTTTCAACCGAGGATGATATGCAGGAATGGATGAGGGTCATCAAGAAAGAAAAATTTACCCGATACCCTGTGTACGAAGGTGATAAGGACAATGTGATCGGGATCATCAATATTAAAGATATTCTAATGGCGCAAATTAAGAGTTCCAGCTTTGACCAGGAAATGAAAATCACCCATTTTCTTAAGCCGGTCATTGTAGTGATAGAAACAATCCCCATCCATGATCTTCTGCTGAAAATGCAGCTGGAGCGTACACATATGGCCATCCTGCTGGATGAGTATGGCGGAACATCCGGTCTTGTCACGGTGGAGGATATTATAGAAGAAATCGTCGGAGAAATCCGGGATGAGTTTGATACAGATGAAATTGAGGAAGTAACCCAGCTTGGTGAGGGACATTATGCGTTCAGCGGGAAGCTGCTCATTCATGAAGTGAACGATCTGCTGGGAACCAATCTGTCCGATGAAGAGGTGGATACTCTAGGCGGCTGGATTTTATCTCAGAAGTTCGACATTTTGGAGAATGAGAGCATCCAGGCGGACGGGTATACTTTTACGG
>DATBUB010000372.1:0-3137 GCA_036516555.1 Bacillaceae bacterium | reverse complement strand
AAGGATGCGAATTTCTATTCCCTTTGATGGAACAGTAATGCTTTGATATTGTCGCTTGCAGTTCTGGCCGGAAATGACATGAACCCTAAGCATGCCCGCGGAAAGCGTGCGCCGGAACGGAAACAACAGACCGATAGCATTGTGGGTGAGTCCCATACAAAAAAACGGCTATCACAGTAAGTCAGTTTTCACTGACTTGCTGGACAGCCTGTTTATCTGTCAATCCTTGTCTTCAAGAGCGGCTTTTAAAGCATCTGCAAGACTGTTTCCAAAGGATTCTTTTTCACCTGAATACTTTTTAAGCAGCTGCCTCTCTTCCTTTTTGGTTACGGCTTTCTTTTGTTTATCCGCTTTTTCTACGAGATTGCAGCGGCGGCACTGGAAGTAGGTTCCGGCCTTTCCGTTATGAATCTCCATTTTTTTGTGGCATTGCGGGCATCTCTTGTTGGAGAGTTTTGGATCCTTCCGTTTTCTGAATCCGCACTCCCTATTGGAGCAGACAAGCATCCTTCCGTCCCGGCCTTTTACTTCTTTCATAAGGGAAGAGCATTCAGGACATTTGGAACCTGTCAGGTTATGCGCTTTATAGGACCTTTCGCTTTTCTTGATTTCGGAGACCAGCTGTTTTGTCTGCTGGCGTATATTTTGCAAAAAGGCATCCGGTTTTCCCTTTCCGCGGGCAATGGCTTCCAGTTCTGCTTCCCATTTGGCTGTGAGCTGCGGAGATTTCAATTCTTCATTGACAAGGTCATACAGCTGCTTCCCCTTTGGTGTGGGATGCAGCCGGTTGTTTTGCCTGTCAATGGCTTCCGAACTGAGCAGTTTCTCAATGATGTCCGCCCTTGTCGCTGGAGTTCCCAGTCCATACTTTTCCATGCGGGCGAGGAGGTCTGACTCATTATATCTTTGCGGCGGTTCCGTCAGCCTTTTGCTCATCGCGAGGTTCTGCACAGTGAAGGACTGTCCCTTTTGGACATTCGAGAGCCGGTTAAGCGTATACTCGTCATCTTCTGCCTTGCCTGTCACCGCCCTGAATCCTTGCTCCACCATAATGGTTTCTCTCGCGGAGAATGATTCTCCGGCTGCGTCAAAGGTGACATGGATGGTTTCAAAACGCGAAGCGGGGTAGAAGAGGGCCAAAAACCTTCGTACAATGATGTCATAAAGCTTCCGTTCGTCAGGGGAAAGGTCGCTGAGCACCGGTCTTTCATCGGTTGGGATGATGGCATGATGATCGGTCACTTTCTCATTATTGAACACCCGTTTTGCCATGACCTTGCCTTTTTGTTTCAGAGCGGGAAGTACTTCTTCCTTATAGGCTGACTGCAGAGCTCCCAGACGGTCAAACATGGTCTGCTCCATGTCGGATGTCAAGTAGCGGGAATCCGTTCTGGGGTATGTGACCAGCTTATGCTGTTCATACAATCCCTGAAGCACATTGGACGTTTTCTTGGCTGAAAAGCCAAAACGGCGGTTCGCATCACGCTGGAGTTCTGTCAAATCATAGGGCAACGGCTGCTGCTCTGTTTTTTCCTTTTTGTCTGCTTTCGTTACGATGGCCTTTTGGCCGTCTGCTTTTTCCGCAATCTGTTTAGCTTTTTCTTCGCTGAATAGTCTCTTCTCGCCATTCTGTTCCCAAGCTGCCTCGAGCAAGCCAACTTTAGCCTGGATTGTCCAATATTCCTTGGGTACAAACGATTGGATCTCTTTTTCTCTCTCCATGATCATGGAAAGGGTAGGGGTCTGCACTCTTCCGGCAGACAGGGGATCATCGTACTTGACGGTCAATGCCCGCGTCACATTCAACCCGATCAGCCAATCCGCTTCCGCCCGGCATACTGCGGATTTGTACAGGGAGTCATACTGACTGGCAGGTTTCAGCTGCTGGAACCCTTCCTTAATTGCGCGGTCCGTCTGTGAGGAAATCCAAAGTCTTTTGAGGGGTTTTTTCCAACGGATTTTATCAATGATCCATCGGGCCACAAGTTCACCCTCACGCCCTGCATCTGTGGCAATGATCATTTCTTTTATGTCATTCCGTTTAGCGAGATGCTCAATCCCCTTAAATTGTGAAGTTGTTTGCCTGATAATTTTCAGACCCATGTGATCCGGAATGATCGGCAGATCTTCCATCTTCCACGTTTTGTACTGCGGATTGTAGTCTACCGCTATCCTGCAAATGGTGATGATTACCATTGCTGTGAATTTACGACACCTATTTTATGGGCCTGCATTATTAAGCCAATTTCAACAGAAGGAGCTACCGCGCTGGCCGGCATTGATGGCATTTGGTTTAACGGACGAGGTATTTGCCACGGCACGGGGGCGTTTGAGTAGAATTCCACCCGGGCAAAAAGAAGCTTGGTATTTGGGACTGCAGCTAGGTGCTTATAGCGCTTGGGTGAGTGGTACCGTGTTGGGGGCCTATGTTGCCAGTGACTGGTTAATGGAGCAGCCGCTATTGCAGCAAACCTTAGCTTTTGTATTGCCTGCTTTATTCTTTGCCTTATTGCTTGATATGAAGCAGTATGTATCGGGTTATTTGTTATTGAGTGTGGCTACGACCACGCTATGTGCACATTACTACTTACCTGCTCATCACAGCTTATTGATTGGTATGGGGATAGGAGGGATATGGGCTTGGTTGCAGCAAAAGGGTAAAAGTGGATACTAAATCTGTGTTTTTTTTGTTGGTAGGCGCTGGAGTAGGAACGTATTTATTACGTTATTTACCCATGCGTTGGTATTTAACATTGCAAACTATTTTCGAGCGCCCAGACTTACGCGCGGTCTTGGTTACCTTGGGTCCCGCTGCAATAGTGGCCTTACTTGTGGTGTCGCTAAGTGGATTAGTGGGGCTCAATACCCCTAAGGTTGCCTTAGGGCAAGTGGGTCCGATTGGGCTTGCTTGCACTGTGATGTGGATTGTCTTTAGGTGGTGGCGCAACACCATACTGATCACAGTTATTGGAGTATTCAGTTATGGTGTTGTGCTTTATAGCCAATCGCTTTGTAGTTTGTCTGGCCTTTAACGCGGACAATCTTTTGTACTTGGGGGACTTGACGCATGGAGCGGATAACCTGTGCAAGGTGATTGCGGCTATCGACTTGAATGGTCAGGTGAAGGAGTGTGGTGA
>DATBUB010000371.1:0-3191 GCA_036516555.1 Bacillaceae bacterium | reverse complement strand
AGGCCAATGAACAGCTTTTCTTTGTTTTCTTCAAGGCTCCGGCAAAACTGGACCCATCAATTAAAAGTCATTAAATCGGTTGCTGACTGGACCGTCACCCTATACTTCATCATACCTGCCTCTGTTATCAGCATTGCCGTTTACAGATCCTGGTGGATGGAAACGCCTGCGTGGATTCAAGGACTGCCCTTTTCACTTCTATATGCATTATTCTTCTTTACCTTATGGGGAGGCCATTTCCGTACATATGTGAGGGAAGCCGACCGGATATTTTTAATCAAAAATGAAAAGCTGATGACAGGCATGAAAAGGTGGGGAATCGGGTACTCATACTTATCCCAGCTTTTCTCCTCCCTGTCGGTTGCAGCTGTCATCGCTCCTTTTTGGTTAAACCATTACGGTTTCAGTCCAGGAAATTTGGCGGTGATGGTCCTTCTGTGGCTGTCCCTGAAGTGGATGATAATGGGGATTGCCGGCAGGCTGAATGTGGAAGACCGGGGCTGGAAAATGATGATCAAAAGAATCCCCATCTTTCTGCTGGCCGGTTTAATATGGCTTTTAAGCTACAGCGTGCTTTTTGCGGAACGTTCCATCTATGCCTTGATCTTATTTATTGCCATGGCAGCCGCCTCCTTTGCAATGGTCTGGCCAAGGGTTTTGTCTGTGAGGACGTTTGAACAAGACCTGGCCATCGATGAAAAAGAGAAAAACAGCTATACAGAAATGATTCTCGGAGCTTCCTTTGAAATTGAAAAAATGAAGCCTGTCTCAACGAGGAAGAAGCCGCTTCTTTTTACCCGGTCGAATCGGTTATTCCAAAAGCGGACACCGCTGAATGGCTTTCTGGAATTGTTTATGAAAGTGGCTGCCAGGAATATCGGTTATATCCTCAGCTATATGCAAATCATTGGAATCACCTCGTTTGCGGTGGGCATGCTACCAGCCCTGTGGCTGAAAATCGGGGTAGCACTGGCTGGAATTCTGTTTCTGCTCAGCTGGAGCGGACTGGTTTGGCACAAATTGATTGAAGACCACCCTTTCACAAAAAAATATGCAGGGGAAGATGCTTTTTTTCAAGGGAAGAAACTGGTGGCAACCATCCTTGTCATTCCGTATGGTGTACTTGTGGGAAGCTCGTTTTTCATCAGCATTTTATTGAAAGATCTTTTTCCCTTTTTCTGATTGCCTTAAAGGAGTACAATAGATACGTGAAGGAAGTACAGGTCAAAGGAGCATGATGAATGGCTAACATTGACTGGAAATTGGAAGTTGAAAAGAGGAAGGAAGACCTGATAAAAGACCTTCAGGGACTTCTGCGCATCAGAAGTGTTTTGGATGAGAAGCACGCCACGGAAGATGCCCCTCTCGGGAAAGAAGTAAAGGAGGCCTTGACCTATCTCCTGGAGCTGGGGAAAAAGGACGGATTTGTCCCTAAGAACACAGGGAATCTGGCCGGCCACCTTGAATTGGGGGAAGGCAAGGGTCTGATCGGCATTTTATGCCATGTGGATGTTGTCCCGGAGGGGGAAGGATGGTCCGTCGACCCATACGGAGGAGAAATTAAGGACGGCAGAATATATGCCAGAGGAGCCATTGATGACAAAGGGCCGACAATGGCAGCATATTATGCCATGAAGATTGTGAAAGAGCTTGGCCTTCCATTAAAGAAAAGGGTCCGCATGATCATCGGGACTGATGAGGAAAGTGATTGGCGCTGTGTGCATCATTACTTCCAGCAGGAAGAAATGCCTGAAGCAGGATTCGCACCGGATGCGGATTTTCCGATTATTCATGCCGAAAAAGGAATTGCTGACTTTGATTTGGTTCAGTTTCCGGGCCATCCGGATGGAAAAAAGTCCAAAATTACTTTGCTTTCCTTTTCCTCGGGAAGGCGTTACAACATGGTTCCGGATTTTGCCAAAGCCGTACTTGACATTAAACAGGATCAGACGGAGGTTCTTCAGTTATTCAATGATTTTAAACGCAGCCAGAATGTCCAGGGGAAATATTATGTGGAGAGCGGCTATTTAATCATTGAACTGGAAGGTGTTTCGGCACACGGTATGGAGCCGGATCATGGAAAAAATGCAGGACTCTTGCTCGCCAGCTTCCTCTCCGCTCTTGATTTGGACAGCCGAGGCAAAGATTTTGCCTGCGCGGCAGTAACATTCTTTTTCGGAGACTCGAGAGGCAGGGCACTCGGTGTCCAATATAGGGACGATATTACAGGAGAACTCACCATCAATGTGGGCAAACTGGAATACAATGAACAGGATGGCGGAAGATTTGGATTAAATATGCGGTATCCGGTTACCTTTAATGTGGAGGAAGGTATCCAATGCATCCAGAAGCATGCTGAAGAGTCCGGATTTACCATGAAGGATCTGTCGGATTCCAAACCGCATCACGTTCCGAAGGATCACGAACTGATCCAAACGCTGCAAAGGGTCTATGAGGAACAGACACATAGGCCTGCAGAGCTGCTGGCAATTGGCGGAGGTACATACGCCAGGTCCCTTGAGTCTGGTGTGGCTTTTGGGGCTCTCTTCCCTGGCCGTCCGGATGTTGCGCACCAAAAGGATGAATATATGGAGCTTGAAGACTTATTAAAGGCCACCGCCATTTATGCGCAAGCCATTTACGAGCTGGCGTGCGAGGCTTAGCATCATTGATTATGAACAGGGAGTTGGAAAGCAATGAATAAAGTATTTGTAAATGACCAAATAATTGACCGTGCAGATGCAAGGATTGATATTGAAGACAGAGGCTACCAGTTTGGCGATGGCGTGTATGAGGTTATCAGGGTATACGGGGGAGCACTGTTTACTGCAGACGAGCATCTGGACCGTTTTTATAGCAGCGCAGAAAAAATCAAAATTGATGTCCCTTTTTCAAAGGAAACATTATTGAGCCAGATGGAAGAAATGGTTAAAGCAAATGAGATCCAAGACGGTTCGGTTTATATGCAGATTACAAGGGGAGCTTCGCCAAGGAATCATCTTTTCCCAGGCAAGGACATCAGCCCTGTACTTACAGCCTATGCAAAAGAAGTGCCAAGGCCGGTGGAATCCATGACAAATGGTGTAGAGGCCATCATCTTGGACGATATCCGCTGGCTTCGGTGTGATATCAAAAGCCTGAACTTGCTTCCAAACCTGCTCGCGAAGCAGGAAGCAAAAGAAAAGGGCTGC
>DATBUB010000370.1:0-5912 GCA_036516555.1 Bacillaceae bacterium | reverse complement strand
GAAAAAGAAGAGAAGCCATTAGACTATTACAGGGATTACTTTTGGAAGGTTCTGCAGTACCTGCATGATCATGATGCAGAGCCGTGGCCGGAGGAATACCCTGCGGATCCCGACCATCATTTATGGACCTTTTCCTTTGCCGGTGAACCTTTCTTTGCTTTCGGCAACGCCCCTGCCTACAAGCAGCGCAAAACCCGCAACCTCGGCAACAGCCTCGTGATTGGATTTCAACCTAGAAGAATTTTCGAAGGCCTGGAAGGAACTTCAAAGGGCGGAATCATGTCCCGCGAAAAAGTCCGTGAACGTGTGGAGAAATGGGACAGGCTGCCCAAGCATCCTGACATCAGCCACTATGGGGATCCCGAACACCGTGAGTGGAAGCAATTTTTCATCGGGGACGACATCAAGCCCATTGAAGGTAAATGCCCCTTCCATCATAAAAACGCTCTTCCTTAAAAGAGGAGCGTTTTTTTCGTAATTATTTTTTTCTAAACCCTTCCTCATCCAAATAAGCAGCCGCTTCGCCATAGGAATTAAATGTTCCATCCAGGTTCAAGCCTGCATAGACATTCCACATATCGTACTCTTCCATCAGGACAAGGATTTGCTTGTTTTCGTTGATCCATTCCTCCCGGAAGGCAGGTTCATCGGATTCTTTTTCATCGCTAGAGGATAAGGATTCAATGGATTCCCTGATGATCCGCTTCAGATTTCCGGCGGAAAAATCCCGGATGTTGACCATCCCTTTTTCATCCGTCACATAGCCGTCCAGGTACTGGGCGTATACAAACCCGTTGCCGTTCGGGTGGAGATGGAACACAACGTTTTTCTTCTCCCTAACGCTCTCTTCATATTGAAAATTGACCCGTTTCATGGAAACATCTTTGCGCTTTAATTCTGGGAAGGTTTCGATAATGGCAAGCTTTTCTTCAAATGTCAGCATGGCGCCTCCAATAATCCTGTATATTTATGTTGATAATTATAGCATATATCCATCATCTGCTGAAATTTAGCCAAACTGTGCCACCTCATGCCGCAATACACCTAATTGCGAGAATAAATATCAAATCCCATTTACATTATTTTCATCAAATAGTAAAATTGCATAAAGATAGTTCTATCGGATTAGGTATAAAGAATTACTTGAGGGGAGAATGGTCGTCTTATGTCAACCTGTTATGTCCATAATGAAGAGTCTGCTGTCGGGGTATGTGTTGGATGCGGAAAGTTTATTTGTGGAAACTGCAACACAGAAATAAAAGGAAAAAACTATTGTAAAAGTTGTCTGGAAGAACTTTTTGATGAAAATAAGAAAAAGATCGAAAAGTTAGAGGATAGCAAAAATCAACAGCCAATGGTTTTCATGAATGCCGGAGGAGGTGGCGGCGGCGCAAGCTCCAGCAGCTCATCCAGTTCTTCTTCCAGTTCCGGGAACGGACAAGGTCTACACGCTCACTATACTAAAAGCAAAGTCGCTGCTGGTATTCTAGGAATCTTGCTCGGAGGATTGGGCATACATAAATTTTATCTGGGCAAATGGGGACTTGGTATTTTATATCTAATATTCTGTTGGACTTATATTCCTGCCATCGTCGGTTTCATTGAAGGAATTATCTACCTCGTTTCCAGCGATGAGAATTTTGCACGCAAGCATGATAAAGGCTATAGATTCCAATCATAGTAGAAGGCCAGTCCATTTTAGGACTGGCCTTCTGTTTACGAAGCTTCCTTTTCCTCTTCTTCCATCTTGCCCTCATTCATGTTTTTCACTTTCGCATTCCCCGAGACGACCAGGTGCAGCTCGGTGCTGAAGTCGGACATGCCGGCTTCGTTTTCGGCCTTGGCGATCAGGAAGTAGCTTCCGTTCTTTACGTTCAGTTCGATGGAGAAGGTTCCATCTTCTTTTGCCGTCACAGTGCCTAACAGGGTTGGCTCTTTGCCTTTGCGGTCATATACATGAACCGTTGTGTTTGGATCGGCTTTTCCTGTTACGACCACTGGTTTTGTTTTGGTATGGATCCTGTCTTCATCCCATACCGGAACGCTTGGCAGGACTGGCTCCTCCGGCTCTTCCGGAATCTCCTGCGTTGCTTCCATCGCATATCTTACTGATTGAATGAAGAGCTGCTCCCCTTCTTTTGTCCAGCCGTAGCCCGGTCCAATGATATTCGTTACCGCAAAGGACGACAGAAGCATATGCATGGATTCTTCACTGCGGAATTCGTAGGCAATGGACGAGCCTTTGTCCTCTCCATCCACCGTGAGGCTGGCAACCACTTCACCCGGATAGTTGGCGAATGTGGCATACGGGCTCTTTTCACTGTGAATGGCGAAGGTCTCCGGCAGCGATTCGAAGATCGGATGTTCTTTGACGGACACCACTTCGACGACTCCTTGATTGTAGCCTTGCTGGCCAAGCTCCGGATAGCCAACCGTTTCTTCCAGCAATCCGATGGATCCCTCTCCGCTCCAGGAACCAAGGAAGATGAGGCTGATTTTATGCTCATCGGCACGTGCAATCAGCTGTTCCATCTGCTCCTTTGTGCCTTTGTTCGTATTCACGATGACCACTTCGTATGCTTTCAGGCGGTCAAGGATCGTCCAGTCGGCAATCTCGGCATTCAAGTCATGTTCGTTCAGGAAGTCTGTCAGCTTGCTGTTCCAGTCTCCAAGCACCGCCGCTCGGATCGCCTCCATTTCAAAGGTCACAGTTGCCGATTCGTCGCCGATCGTCACTACCTGGACAGCCGGGAGATAACCTTCCGCTTCTACGGTCAGTTTATACTTCCCTGGGAGAAGCTGGATGAATTCAAACGCACCTGCATCATCCGTCACTGCCTCTTCCATGGCTTTCGGGTCCGCTTCCGGTTTCAAGGTAACCTTGGCACCCTTTACGGCTTCGCCTGTTTCCTTATGGACGACGCTGCCCGACACGGATTTTCCTTCAATGGCTTTCATTTCGAAGTTCAGGATGACTTCCTGCCCCTGTTCCGTCACTTCCGCAGTTTGAATCTGCTCCTCATAGCCTTTTGCCGTTACTTTCACTTCATAACGCCCCGTTCCGGCACCGATGCGGTATTCACCTTTCGCATTCGTATACGTTTCCTGGCCCAGCGCATCCACAGTCACGGCAGCATTGGCAATCGGCTCGCCGCTTTCATTGTTCACCGTTCCGCGGATTTCTCCAAGACTGGCGGACATGGCCCAGTCGATGGCGTTCGTAAACAGCATTCTCGCATCGGCCGTCCAGTTTTCATTCGGGTGGCCGTACGAACTGACCTGGAAACCGGAAAGCAGGATGTGAACGCTGTTGGCGGAACTGAAATTGACTCCGATTCCGTCCCCGATTTCGCCCCTTTCTGTATGGGACAGTGCGCCGATGGTCGTTCCGCTGTAGCCGGAGTAAATGGCATATTGCATATTCAGCGTGTCCTTGCCTTTATCCAGGATCGGGAACTCCTCCCCTTGGATGCCCGCAAATAGCGGATGGTCATGCAGCACTTTCACATTGACCGCCTTTGGAACATAATGCCATGTGACGGTTTTCGGGTCTCCGTATGCATTCTTCAGATCGTTGATCGTTCCTCCGCTGAACTGGGAGCTGAAGATGATGCTGACCTGGCTTTCATTGGCTTTTTCAACAAAGGCCTTGAAGGCATCACTGTTCATCGCTGAAGCCCTGTTGTTGAAAATGATGACCGCATAATCACTCATGTTCTCTTCCAGCGGTGCCAGGTTTGCCTGATCGAAGAAGGTGGCGTCATAGCCTTCTTCCTCAAGGAATGGCATCATCCTGTCCCGTGCGTAAGTCGTTCCGATAAAGGCGACCTTATCCGCAACCGTCAGCAGGAAGGAGGATTCGGTTTCTTTTCCTTCTTCAATCGTTACTTGATCGGTCTTGGCGGAATAGCCGGGTGCCGATACACGGATTTCATAGCTTCCTTCCGGTACGGACAGCTCATACCGGCCATTCTCATCGGTGACAGCAGCAAGCGGTGTTCCGAGCACCATCACTGTGGCGCCATTGATCGGCTCCTGTGTTTTTCCATTTGCCACACTTCCGGCCAGCTTTCCGGCACTCTCCGCCCGGATAACAAGATCTGCCTTTGTTGTCTCTCCTTTTTTCACTTCCACTTGGAATTCTTGGTCCACGTGGCCAAATGCTTTCACATTCAGGGTATACGTTCCTTCATGCAATCCGAAGAAGTAATGGCCTTTTTCATCGGTTTTGAAGGATTTTCCGTTTTCCGCCACCATGACGTCCGCTCTGACCGGCATTCCAAGGTTATTGGTGATTTGCCCCTTAACCTCTCCGACCAGTGCTTCCTTGTTATCCAGACCGAACAGCAGCGCATTGTTCAAGAGGCGCTCCCGGACAGGATCCATGTTTCCGCCTGTTCCATGGTGGAAGAAGTGGCCGAATGTCGTATTGGCAAGCAAAACCTCGACGGAGTTGTTGGTCCGGCCTTTATAAGCGGCCATGGTGCCGATTCTGCCGGAATCCGGATGCCCGAGTTCGGCAACTGCCGTACCGTCGTAATCATCGAAGTAATAATACGTGTCAAAGCTCGTCTTGAATTCAAACAGCGTATCCGCGCCAATCCCTGCGGTGATCGGATGATTTTGCGTGATGCGCCCTTTCGTTCCGGACTTGGAAATCGAGCCTTCCTTGCCAGGGTTTTTATTGTAATCCGTCATGAAACGGATTCCTCCTCGCCCATTCGGCGCCCCTGTCCAGATGATGGACTTTTCTTTTTCATCAAGCTCTTTCTGGAAAGCCGCGAAGACTTCTTTGGACGGGATCTTTGTATTGTCATAGTCTGAGTTTGCAATGACAATATCTACTTCGTCCAGCTTGTCAAGGTCCGTGTAAAACATGTTGATCGTATTGTATCCGCGCTGCTGCAAGTAAGATGCCATCGTGTATGTTGTAGCTGTTGTGTCCACAATGATTCCGACCGTCGGGGACGGTTTCATTTTGATCGTCACGTTGGCGTCTTCCTTCGCCTTCAATTCAATATCGTATTCTTTGATGACATAACCTTCCTTCGACAGCTCCAGGACATACTTGCCAGGCAGGAGAAGGTCGATGGAGAAAGCTCCCTGATTATTCGTGACTGCGGAACGCGGGAAGCCCTTCACCTTGATTTCCGCTCCCTGAACGGCATTTCCGTCTTTTTCGTCCTCCAGAACTCCTGCAATGGATGCTGCCTGCTCATGCGGCCCCAGCTCCACCTCAATCCGGTCGGCGTTGAAGGCTGCTTTTGCCGGCATCGTGACAGTCGCATATCCATAGGCAGATATTTCGATTTCATAATCGCCTTCCAGGATGGCGATATCAAAATGCCCCGTTTCATTGTCTGATGTTGTTTCATACGGCTGGCCGACTACCTTAATGCTTGCCTTCAGCGGGTTCCCTTCGGAATCAACAACCGTTCCTGAAATGGTCGGGAATTCCGCCTGTGACGCCCAGATAACAGCATTGGCCATCATCTGTTTGCCGGCTTTGGAATAGTGATCGGCATTGTGAGCCAATGTAAAAGAGTGCCCGCTCATAAGCAGCTCTAAACTGTTTGCCGTTCTTGGCTTATAGGCCACACCCGCTCCGTATGGTTCTCTTCCTTCATGCTGGATGGAGGCGAGCGTATATCCGCTGTATTCTCTAAAGTACCCGATGGAGCTGTAGCTTGGGTTCAATACCTCTATATAATCCCCCGCTTCGGCTCCATTGAAGATCGGATGCTCCCTCTCTACAAGATAGCCCGCAGGTGTATTGCTCACCCTGGCAGTGGCGCGGACTTTCGGGTCTCCCCGGTAGCCGGCCAGCTGATTGATCGGCGCATCACTGTAATACGTATCGCCAAAAATCATGCTTGTACCCGCTTCATCGGCAGCCGCCATTATTGCCTCAA
>DATBUB010000369.1:0-2151 GCA_036516555.1 Bacillaceae bacterium | reverse complement strand
GCTCTCAGCTCTTTCACTTCTATCAACTTTTGGGCAATTATCCGATCCAATATTGTCATTTAAACCACTCCCCGTTCTAACCGTTCGCTTTTTTTAATTAAATATTCCAATTTGGATAATGCTGCACCTGAATCGAGACTGTCCGCTGCCAAATGAATCCCTTCTTGAATTGAACCCGCTTTGCCGCTTGCGAAAATGCCAACACCTGCGTTTAATAGCACGGTGTCACGGAATGGCCCGCCATCTCCCTGCAAAATACTCATCATGATCATGGCGTTTCTCTCTGGATCGCCGCCGGCAATTTCATCAATCGAATACGTCGGAAGGCCAACCTGCTCCGGAGAAAGAGTAATTGATTTTATCTCTCCGCCATCAAGAATTACTAAGTGATTCTCTCCTGCAAGCGATAGTTCATCCATGTGCCCCGCTCCATTGACGACCACCGCACGCTTCCTTCCCAATCTTTCCAGCACTTTTCCCATCAACTGTAATTTATCCCGGCGATAGATGCCCATCAGCTGTGTGTCAAGCTCAATCGGGTTAGTCAATGGTCCGATCAAGTTGAAAATGGTCGGGACCCGCAAATCCTTTCTCACCTTCATCACTTGCTTCATGCCTGGATGGACATGCGGTGCAAATAAAAAGGCGATTCCATTTTCTTCGAGCAGTTCCTCCGTTTCCTCAGGAGTACATTGCAATGAAACACCTAAGTGCTCCAGTACATCTGCGCTGCCTGTTTGGCTCGATACACTCCTGTTTCCATGCTTCGCAATCTTAATTCCGGCGCCTGCTATAACAAAGGCCGAAGCCGTACTGATATTGAAGCTTCTTGAACCGTCTCCGCCAGTTCCGCAATTGTCCATCACACTGCCGCGGACTTTTTGAATCGGTACGGATCTTTCCCGAATCGCTTGTACCAGTCCTGCAATTTCATCCGCTGTTTCCCCTTTTAAGGCAAGCAGACCCAAGAGCGCTCCTGCTTCACTTTCTGACGCTTCCCCTGAAAACAGGCAGCCTGCAGCCTCGGTCATTTCGTCTATATTTAAGTTTTCACCGGCCATTAACTTTTGCAAATGAAATTTCATCATTTTGATTTCCTCCTGTCCATCCTTTTTTAAAAATAAAAAAAGCCCTCCATAAACACACAAAAGTGCATTTATAGAGGGCGTATCAGTCGCGGTGCCACCTCTTTTTGAAGATCAAAGGATCTTCATCTCAATCGGATACAGAATCAAATTAATGATCGATTCCCTATCCCTTTAACGGGGGAAGCCGTACTTTCCTACTTGTCTTCGGAAAATCTCTCATAAGCCCATTCGACCAAGCAGTGCGCGCCGGATTCCCACCATCACCAGCTCTCTGTACCGTTACCTGCCAAGTGTACTCTTCTTATTCATCGATTTTACTTATTTTCTTTTAAAAAATACAAAAAGGGCCCCCTCATCCAAAGGACGAGGAAACCCGTGGTACCACCTTTATTAGCTGAAAAAACAGCTCGCTTAGTCGGCAGCAAGCGTTCATCCGCTTATTGCCCGTCTCTTATAACGTAGAGACCTGTACGTCAAAGCCTACTGCCTGCGTCTGCAGGGTTCGGTTTGGAGGCTCGGAAGTCCATTCACCATTCCCACACACCAGTTCACACCAGCCACTGGCTCTCTTAAGTGTTGAAAAACAGTTACTCCTCTTCGTCACAGCCGAAAATATATCCGTTAAAGTTTTAATTATTTTTGATGATAACTTTTTCAAAAAGGAAAGTCAAGGGATATTTTCAGATTTTATTGTTGATTAAAAATATGGATGCTGCATAAAGCTTGGCCAATCAGGATCTCTCCATCTCATGGGACCAGTTTTTTCTCATGACTAATGCTGCTCCTTCAGCCTCCTTCTCTTTTAACATCCGAATAATTTCCGCATGCTCATCAATCGACTGTTCTGTCAGGATCACCGAATTATGAAAAAAGAGCCTCCTCACATGGGCCTGCAAGGATTCGAGCATTTGAATAATGTATGTGTTGGCAGCAGCATCTACTATAATCTGATGAAATGCTTCGTCAATTTTTAACGCAGAAAAGTAATTTTCCGTCCGAACAGCAGTGGCAAACCTTTCATTTGTTGCCGCCAGCTGCCCAATAATCTCATTTGTTATATGAG
>DATBUB010000368.1:0-3028 GCA_036516555.1 Bacillaceae bacterium | reverse complement strand
CCTCCGGGATCCGCCGTCTGAAAGAAGTTCGTCGCGATGGGACCGGGGTTTACGGCAGTGACAAACACCCCATGCTCCGCCATTTCCATGCGAAGGCTGTTCGTATATCCCAAAACGGCATGTTTGGTGGCAGAGTAGACGCTCGATTTGGGGGTGGCCAGCTTCCCGGCCTGCGAAGCGACATTGATGATGTGGCCCGAACGCCTGGCCCTCATGAAAGGGATGACTTCCCTTGTGCAGGCAATCAGCCCGATGACATTGACTGCAAACATTCCATGGACATCCTTCATGTCTGCATCGCCGGCTTCTGCAAATATGCCGTATCCTGCATTATTGACCAATACATCAATGTTTCCGGCCTGATCAAAAATGCGGCTGAATGCGGCAGGGATCTGCTCATGCTGAGATGCGTCAAACTCCATCGGCCGGCACTCTACATGATACCGGTCGCGGATCCGGGCAGCGATGCTGTCAAGCTTTGCTCTGTTGCGGGCCAGCAAGAACAGATTAGCCCCGCTTTCCGCACATAAATAGGCCATTTGTTCACCAAGGCCGCCCGATGCGCCCGTGATGACAACGGTTTTGCCGTTTAACCTCTCATTTTTCATCGCTCACCCGCTCCTTGAAGTGCTGTAAAATAGGCGGTGCCTGATGCATCCGTTTCTTTCTTGGCGAAACCAAGGGACAGCAGATAATCAAGCTGGGCCGTCGTCTCAGAAAGAGTCAGGCCCAGCTCCTTCTGGTATACTGCCGGGAACAGCTTCCTGGTCAGCTCGAAGGTCGTCATGCTGTTTCCCTGAAGCATCTCCCTTACTTGGAGGGCCCTTTCATGCTGACGGCTGAGCCGGCGACGTATGAGCTCATGAACCTTTTTCACCTCAGGGCCGTGACCTGTATACGCAATACTGATGTCCAGATCCAGCATTTTACGCAAGGAATCATTGTATTGCAGCTGCGGCCTCGGCCGCTCTTCCGAAGCAGTCAGCGGCGGCTCCAGGAGGGGATTGGACGAAATGGTCGCAAGCAGATGATCCCCCGCAAGAAGGGTTCCGTCCTGTTCTCTGTAGAAAGACAGATGGCTTTGCGCATGCCCAGGCGTTTCGAGGATGGACCAGCCGTCAAATCCCGGCACGGCGGCCCCCTCCTCAATGTCATGGGTCAAAGGCCGGCTGCAGGAATATTGGAGCGGTGATTTTAAGATATCCAGCATCTTTTCCACATCGCCCTCAACGCCGAATTCGGTAAACAGCCGGCAGTAAAAACCGTCATACGCCGAAAGGAAAGACGGTTCCCTCTCCAGCCAGGGCCGTGCGTACCGGTGTCCGTAAATCGGCAGGTCCTCCGGAAGCCAGTCCAGCAGCCCGACATGATCGGGATGGTGGTGGGTCAGGATAACCTGGTCAATATCCTCAGGAATCAATCCGGACTGAGACAGCTGGAACTGAAAGGAATCCCAAGCATCGCGGGTATTGACTCCTGCATCCACCAGGGTCAGCGCGTCTCCTTTTATGACATATACATTTACATCCCCCACTGCAAAGGGAGTGGGAAGTTCAAATTTGGTGATCGTTGCACATGTGCGAACCATGATATCCCCCAATATTTATTATTGTTCTATAATGTAAGCTGTTTTAAATAAACGTTTAAGCAAATATAGTGTATCGATTTCTGTCCATTATGTCATTATATTTGTATATCTCCGGGATTTTTTGAAGAAAATAACCTTGACAATTCTTTATTCCGTCAGCATAATCATATATAAAACTTTGATCGATTGGCGATGACCGGGACCAGTAGATCGGAAATGATGCAAGAGAATGGGGTCCAGCGGCTGGAAGACTCCATCATCCGCTTTCTGTTCGAACCTGCCCATGCGAGCTGCCAGAAAAAACTGGCCGTATTCCCGCGTTACTGGGAGCTTGAGATGGCTGTGCCCTTCGGACATGGCTAATAAAGGTGGTACCACGGAAGAATACCCTTTCGTCCTTTTACGGATGGAAGGGTTTTTTATTTTGAACTGAAGTGCTGGAGGGATTCAACATGAAAATTTCTTTCATTGGAGCCGGATCGATGGCTGAAGCCATTATTGCGGGCTTAATTGAAAAAGGAATTAGCAAAAGCGAAGACATATATGTGACAAACAGATCGGACGAGACAAAGCTTGCCGAACTTGCAGAGCGTTATGGCATCCGCCCCACCTACGACACCGGGGAGCTGCTCGAAGGTGCAAATGCGATTGTGTTTGCTGTGAAGCCAAAGGATGCAGAAGCAGCTTTGCAGAAAATAGCCGGGCGGATCCATGAACATACCCTCTTCATCTCAGTCATGGCAGGCATTCCAATCTCCTTTATGGAAGATGTGGCGGGAAAAGATCTCGCCATCGCTCGTGCGATGCCGAACACTTCCGCCAGCATCGGAAAATCCGCAACAGCCTTGTCTTTCAACGGAAACGTAACAGAAAACCATAGGCAGCTGGCCGTTACACTGTTTTCATCCATCGGCATGACGGCCATTGTGGAAGAGCAGAAGCTGGATGCCATCACCGCCCTGTCCGGCAGCGGACCTGCCTATTTTTACTATGTCGTCGAGGCAATGGAACGATCTGCACAGGAAATCGGCTTGGAGAGCGACACTGCCAAGCAGCTCATCATCCAGACGATCATGGGCGCCGCTGAAATGCTTTCTACAGGAAAAGAAGCGGCAGACTTGAGGATTGCCATTACAAGCCCCGGAGGCACGACAGAAGCCGGAATCGGCGTGCTGAAACAAAAAGGCGTGGAGGATGCGTTTGTCCAGTGTATCAAGGCTGCCGCTGAACAATCCAAAAGACTGGGAAGCATGTATCAGACAACGAAATAGGCTGCGATGCCCCCCAAGCAGGGTTCTGTCAAAAGCCCTCCTTCGATTGCTATAATGAAAAGGGAAGCATTTCATTTCTAGCATCCGAAGGAGGGCCATTTGTATGCCGGTAAAATTATTTGAACCGTACAAAATCAAGAATGTGACACTGAAAAATCGGATTGTCATG
>DATBUB010000367.1:0-1663 GCA_036516555.1 Bacillaceae bacterium | reverse complement strand
CAAAAAGTGTACGATATTACGGTGATTGGAGGGGGACCTGCCGGGCTATTCACCGCTTTTTACGGAGGTATGAGAAGTGCAAGCGTCAAAATCATCGAAAGCCTCCCGCAGCTTGGCGGCCAGCTGGCGACCCTCTATCCTGAAAAATATATTTATGACGTTGCCGGTTTTCCAAAAGTCAAGGCACAGGATCTTGTCAATAATTTAAAAGAACAAATTTCGATGTTCGATCCGACTGTATGCCTCGGTCAGGCGGTTGAACAGCTTGAAAGGCTGGAAGACGGCAGCTTTAGACTGACAACGGATAAAGAGGTCCATTATACGAGAGCCATCATCATCACTGCCGGAATAGGTGCGTTCCAGCCAAGGAGACTTGAGCTTGAAGAAGCAGCCAAGCACGAAGGCATCACCCTCCATTACTTTGTGGATGATATGAATAAATTTGCAGGGAAGAAAGTAGCGATCCTTGGAGGAGGAGACTCAGCGGTTGACTGGGCGCTCATGCTCGAGCCCATTGCGGAAAAAGTTACCCTCATCCACCGCCGCGACAAATTCCGTGCCCATGAAAGCAGTGTTGATCAGCTTCAGAATTCCAAAGTTGAGATCAAGACTCCTTTCACGGCTGCCGGCATTGAAGCGGATGAAGAAGCCATCCGTGCATTGATTGTGGAGGAAGTAAAAGGGGACGGCAAGGAAACCATTGAATTGGATGCTCTGATTGTCAACTATGGGTTTGTTTCTTCCCTTGGTCCCATCAAGGATTGGGGATTGGAAATCGAAAAAAATTCCATCGTCGTCAACAGCAGGATGGAAACAAACATCCCGGGCATTTATGCTGCCGGGGATATCACCACATACGAAGGAAAGGTCAAGCTCATTGCAACCGGATTCGGCGAAGCGCCAACAGCCGTCAGCAATGCCAAAGCATACCTGGATCCAAAAGCTCGCCTGCAGCCTATGCACAGCACATCTATGTTTGATAAGTAAGGAACTGTAAATCTGCCTTTTGCCGTTTGGGTTAAAAGGCGGATTTTTTTATCTTTTTTGCAGGTTTTAGGTGGCCTTTTATCGTACTTAACCTCTAGCAGGATAAAGGAGGCTTTAAAATGAAAGCAATGCTTTTTATTTTTGAAGGGTACTGTGAATTTGAAATAGCTCCGGCCATTTCAATTCTTCGTGATACTTATACTATAGAAACGATTAGTTTGGAACATGGTCCATGCAGATCCGAGGCTGGCTTGATGACACTCCCTGATTTGCTAATTGAAGAAGCAGACCCCGCTGCCTATGATGTCCTCATCATTCCTGGCGGCGACTTGCGTCCCATTGTGGAAGCTGAAAAACTGTTCGATTGGGTGGCGGGCTTTTCAGGAAGAGGAAAGCTTGTCGCGGCCATTTGCAGCGGGGGGTATGTTTTGGCGAAGGCCGGTCTCTTAGAAAATGTTCCCTATACCGTCACCTTGTCCAAGGAACAAAGGGAGTTTCTTGGTTGTTTCAATGAAGAAGAATATTGCTACCAGCCTGTGGTTGTCCATGACAACATCCTGACGGCGCAGGGGCATGCTTATGTGGAGTTTGCCCTTCAGCTGGCCAGGATGGCAGGAAGCGTAAGCGATGAAAAATCAGCCTTTTATTCAGGCAGGCAGAATGTGATGATGGAGAG
>DATBUB010000366.1:0-7200 GCA_036516555.1 Bacillaceae bacterium | reverse complement strand
ACAACCTGATCCTGAATGGCATTACGCGCCAGGTGATCCATCAGCTGTGCAGCAAAAATGATATTCCATTTGTTGAAGAAGCATTCCGGACAGAAGATCTGCTGAATGCGGATGAAGTCTTTGTTTCCAGTACGACCTCCGAGGTGATGCCGATTGTCAAGGTGGACGGAAAGGCCATTGGCGGCGGTGTGCCCGGACCTGTAACCAGGAAGCTTCAAAAACTGTTTGAAGAGCGTATTGGAAATCTTTGATCTTAAAAAAAGAAGCCGGTTTTGCAGCGCAGATTTATCCGCGGCAAGCCGGCTTTTGTTCAATCGCCATATTTGGTAAACTATGCATAAATCAATCGGAGGAATGCAACCATGTCATCCGCTCATTTTTTCTTTGCCCTTCGGCTTCCTGCCCCGATTAAAGAACAACTTCATCATCTAAGCCGGCATATTCAACAGGCATTTCCCTTTAAAAATTGGGTTCATCATGAAGATTATCACATTACACTTGCCTTTTTGGGAAATGCCCCGCAAGATAAACTTTCAGAGGCGATTGACCGAACGGCCCAGGCACTTCAAGAACTTCCCGCTATTGCTTTGGATATCAACAGGACGGGATTCTTCGGAACAGCGGCTTCCCCCCGGATCCTGTGGGCGGGAGCGGCAGAATCCCGGTGGTTGCAGGAGGTCCAGGAACATGTTTATACAGCTTGCACCCTTGCAGGTTTTGAGTTGGACCGGAGGCCTTTTAAGCCGCATATCACCCTTGCCCGCAAGTGGATGGGCAAAGGCTCTTTTTTGCCGGAAAAGCTGGAACACCATGTGGCATCCCATTTGCCGTTACAGCCTTTTCATGCAGACGAGGTTGTGCTGTATCAGACTCATCTGGACCGCTCGCCGAAGTATGAAATAAAAGAGTCTTTTACGCTTTCTATATGATGTTAAAGGCAGGTCATGGATCATGGCGCAGCTTATTAAACTGCAGGATTATATATCACGGTATGAACTGGACATTTCTCGTTACCCCTCGCAATTTGTCAGGCTGAAAAAGCAGCATTGGGAACAATGGAAGTCGGCATGGGAGACGGGGGGCGAATCCGATATAGGTGTAATGGAGTCTATTTCTGAGGAAATCATCCCGGAAAAGCCTCGCCTCTTTGGCAAGCTTAAAGGAATGTTCAAAAAGGAAGAAGAGACCGTGCAGGAACCCATCCTTTACGAAGCGAACCAGCGTTCGGAAATGGATTTTCCATTGGAACACTTGCGTCAGGCTGAAAACGAAGAGGAATTGAAGCAAATGTTTTTGGATAAGGTTTTACACTTCCAAATTAAATGGGCGAGCTCCACAATCACGGACAAATCTTTTGTGGACTCCAAATATTACAAAGACAACCGGCTTCGCTATTTGCTTCAAAGATTCCCTGATACGTTTCTGGTGCTGTATCAGCCTGTTTTTTTGCTGAAAAAAGCCCCCGTCGAACTGGAAGTCATGCTTCTGACTCCAACAGGAATCTGGTGTCTTGTCTTTTTGGAAGAAGAAGATCATGCTGCCTTTTCAGGTTCCGCCGATCATTTTTGGCTTAAAAAGATAAGGGAAACGGAGAAAAAGGTGCTGAATCCCATTTTGGCTGCAGGGAGAATGGAGAAGATCGTAAAGCAGTTATTTTATCTTTACGAAGTGGACCTGCCGATCCAAACAGCGGTCATCTCCCGAAACGGCTATATTGATTATCCTGATCCGCCAGGGAATCTGGTACTGTTGGACAGGCGCTCATATGAGGGATGGTTCCAAAAAATGAGAGCATTCAGTTCTCCTATGAAAAGCATGCAAATCCGGGCGGCCAAAGCTTTGCTGGAATATTGCCAAACAACCTGTTACAGAAGGCCGGAATGGGAACAGGAGAAGCAGGCGGGCCATGATGAATAAAGCCAGGAAAAAGCTTGTTTTCATTGTTAACCCCGCAGCGAAAAATGGGCTGAGCCTGAAAACGTGGAAGAGAATAGAGGCCAGACTGTACGGGATTCCTCATGCTGTATATTTCACCGAATATGGAAGGCATGCGGCTATCCTCGCTAAAGAAGCCGCAGACAGGCATCGAGGGCCGCTTTTGATCGTGGCGGTGGGCGGTGATGGAACGATTCACGAAGTAGCCAATGGAATCATGCATGTTTCCCATGTCACCCTTGGCTATGTCCCTGCGGGGTCCGGCAATGATTTCGCAAGGGGTTATTTGCTTCCATCACATCCCGATAGATGCATAGAGCTGATCCTTACCCTGCTGGATAAAGAAGGTCTCCCTTTTGATGCCGGAATCTACACGGGCCGGGGTGGCCAGGCAGGCTATTTTGTCAACAGCCTGGGCGCGGGGTTTGATGCAGCCATCTCAATGAAGGCCAATCAGGCGCCGGTTAAAAAGTGGCTGAACTATTTATATCTCGGAAAATGTATCTATGTTTTTTATCTGTTCGCTGAGCTTTTTCGATATAAGCCCGGAAAGCTTGAACTTGAGCTGGATGGGGAAAAGCTTCAGTTCGGCAGAGCATGGTTTGTAACGGTTTCCAATCAGCCCTACTATGGAGGGGGAATGATGATTGCCCCCAAGGCCGATCCCAGTGACGGTTTGCTCAACGTTTTGGTGGCAAGCGGGCTTTCACGAATGAAGTTGCTCATGGTTTTTATCACTGTTTTTTGGGGAGGGCACACCCGGTTCCGCGAGGTGAATGTATTTACCGCAAAAAAAGTTTCGATTGCATTCGAGGACCTGGTTCTGGTGCATGCAGACGGGGAGCAGGCGGGGACAACCCCGGTGGATATACAGGTCAGCCCTGCCGGGTGGCATTTGGCCCAGGGGACAAGAGAATGTATTTAGTCCTTATGAATTTACGAAATTTCCTGTTTCCACTAAAATCTGGCTTGACGAAAAAAGTCGATTAGAGATAAAATTTACAAGATGGCTATTGTTGTCACATACGTTTCAATAGCTATCTTTTTTCTTTTTTTTACAGATGATAATTCGGGGTGCAGCTCCGTTGACATAATTGAAGGTGACGAACGGTGAAACATTTATTTGGGCAGGGCTGGGAAATCGTGCCTGCTGGCGGGGCAACAGGAGAAGCCTTTTTTGCTACCAATGAAAAACAGAAGCTGTTCCTGAAACGAAATTCCTCACCGTTTCTTGCGGTCCTATCAGCGGAAGGAATCGTCCCCAAGCTTGTTTGGACGAAGAGGATGGAAAATGGTGATGTCATAACGGCACAGCAATGCCTGAGCGGCAGGGAGTTGACTCCGAAGGAAATGGCACAGGACCGGGTGGCCAAGCTGTTGAAAAAAATCCACGGATCTAAACCGCTTCTTAACATGCTGAAACGGCTTGGGAAAATGCCAAGCGAGCCAAAGCTGATTCTCTCGGAAGTTGAGACTACACTCGAAGAAGAGCTGCTTATAAATCGCCAGGTTAAAGGTGCCATTATCTTCTTAAAGCAGGAAGTGGCCAATATTCGGCACGGAGAGCTTGCCGTCTGCCATGGAGATGTCAATCACAATAATTGGCTGCTGACGGACAAAGATGAGCTGTATCTCATTGATTGGGACGGAGCTACAATCGCGGATCCCGCATTGGATTTGGGGATGCTTTTATATTGGTATATTCCGCGGACAGAATGGAGCGACTGGCTGAAGCAGTATGGGGAAGAACTGACTCCGCATTTGGAGCTCCGTATGAAATGGTACGTCATCGCCTATACCCTGCTGGCAATCCAATGGCATAAGAGCAAGGCTCGTTTCCATGAAATGGACTATTGGATGGATTATTTGAGCAAGCTCGTTTATGAATAAGAATCTATTTGTCCGACCCACCGGGAGAGCTGTTCCTGGTGGGCGTTTATATGATGGTCCAATTCCGGGGAGTTTTGCCCTGCTTGGCAGTATTCATATATCTCTCCCAGCAGCGGTTCCATTTCCTCCGGCACCTTGCCGCTGACGAGAAGGGACTTGACCAGCCTCCCCAGCTGCTCGCATTCTGAGACGGATCCGCAGCAATCTTCCATATGATTGACCATGATATCTTTCAGCAATTCTATTTGATGGTGGTGACTGAGGGACATATTTGTTCTCCTTTTCTATTCCATTCAAGAATAGTTTGCAGCAACTTCCAGAGATTATTCAAAAGACAGAGGTGTTTTTTACATGCGTTTAAGACATAAACCTTGGGCAAAAGAAAAAATCGAATCACATCCCCAGTATGTTGTTCCGGAGCCGGAAATGCACCGCGGGCGCTGGGGAGAACTATTTGAGAATGATCAGCCGCTCCATATTGAAGTTGGGACTGGAAAGGGACGGTTCATTACGGAAATGGCGCGTATCAATCCTGATATCAACTATATCGGCATTGAGCTTCAGGAAAGTGTCATCGTATCCGCTTTGGACCGATTGATTGAGGCTGCCCTTCCCAATGTTAAATTGCTCCACACTAATGGGGAAGATTTGCGCCATTTTTTTGCCAAAGGCGATGTATCGAGGGTTTATTTGAATTTTTCCGATCCTTGGCCGAAGAAGAGACACGAAAAACGCCGCTTAACCTATCGTTCCTTTCTGGCCTTGTATGAGGAAGTGCTTGTGGACGGAGGAGAAATCCATTTCAAGACAGATAACAGGGGGTTGTTTGAATATTCCCTGATGAGTTTCTCCCAGTATGGGCTTCTATTAAAATATGTAAGCCTGGATTTGCACAAGAGTGACTTTGAAGGCAACATCATGACGGAGTATGAAGAAAAATTTTCGGCGAAAGGCCAGCCAATTTACCGATGCGAGGTTAAATACCAGAATTGATTGACGGATGACGAGGAGTCATCCTTTTTTCTTTTTGCCCTGGAAAAAGCATGGTACAATCATGGCGAAAGGATGGGAGGCTAAAGAAATGGAAACGCTTAAACTGGGGGATTTGACGTTGACCTGGCTGAATGGAGGGGATACGTTCATGGATGGAGGCGCCATGTTCGGAGTAGTGCCCAAAGCATTGTGGTCAAGAAAATATCCTGTAAATGAAAAGAATCAGATTGAACTCCGGACAGATCCGATTTTCCTGCAGTTGAACGGAAAAAATATATTGATAGAGTCGGGAATCGGCAACGGAAAACTGACTGAGAAACAAAAAAGAAATTATGGCGTCACGGAAGAATCCAAGGTTGAGGAGTCTCTTGCAGAGCTTGGCCATGCTCCTGAGGACATCGACATCATCTGCATGACACATTTGCATTTTGATCATGCATGCGGGCTGACAAAACCAGAAGGGGAAGGTTTTGTATCCGTTTTTCCAAATGCCGTCATTTACGTATCCCAAACCGAGTGGGATGAAATGCGGAATCCCAATATACGATCCCGCAATACATATTGGAAAGAAAATTGGGAAGCCATTGAGGGACAGGTGAAGACGTTTGAGGATGAGCTGACAGTCGAAGGTGCCATCACTATGATTCATTCAGGAGGGCACAGCGATGGCCACAGCATCATTACCGTCGAAAGCGGCGGAGAAAAGCTTATCCATATGGGGGATCTGATGCCGACCCATGCCCACCAGAACGTGCTGTGGGTTCTTGCCTACGATGATTATCCGATGGATTCCATCAGGGCAAAACAGAGTTGGATTCCACAGTCGATCGAAGCCGGCTGCTGGTTCACGTTTTACCATGACGGGGAATTCCGTGCCCTTAAATGGGATGCAGAAGGAAAAGAGATTGTGGAGTCTGTAAAGAGAGAACGTAAATAGGAAAACAGGTGAGGGATGCCTCACCTGTTTTTTTATACATGTGATTGAAATTGATGAGATTTTTTTATTGAGCTTGCAGCGGATATACATCTATTACGCTCCCCGTGTAGGCATCCGCGATGAATTCAAACTGTTGGCGCTCTCCATTCACGTTTCTTGTAATGCCGCCCCTGTAAACCTTTGTCCTGACTGCATGCTTCTTATAATCTTCCGGTTTCGTCTGAAGCCAAGAACCGTCAATCTTCCCTTCTTCTTTAAATGCTCTTTTTACTTGAAAAAGCACTTTCTCACCCGAAATAGGCACCTTCTTTTTAGCCGCCTCGCTGACCAGATAGCCTCCAATCAGCCCGGCAGCAGCTCCCCATATAAACGATTTCCAGTTCAACCTAACAGCACCTCCGAGATATCCTGAGTAGTTTCAGTATACAGGAAGTAATTGAAATGTTCGAATGATACGGGGTTTGGTGCTGGGGATATAACCGTTAAGACTGCCTGTTTCAATCATTGTGCCCAAACAGAAAGCTGGAAAGCTGCTAGAAAGTTCTGTAAAATATGTCGTGTACATATAGGAATGACTTTTTCAAAAAGGGGCATGGACGATGAATAAGGATACCTTGGATTTATTTAAAACGTTGACAGAGCTACCCGGGACACCTGGAAATGAGCATCAGGTTCGAAAATTTATGCGCGGAGAATTGGAAAAGTATGCCGATGAGGTTGTCCAAGACCGGCTTGGCGGGGTGTTTGGCGTTAAGCGGGGTGACAATGAAGGCCCGACTGTCATGGTGGCAGGGCATATGGATGAAGTGGGCTTCATGGTGACAAGCATCACCGACAACGGAATGCTGCGTTTTCAGACGCTTGGAGGCTGGTGGAATCAGGTAATGCTGGCGCAGCGTGTGCAAGTCATGACGGATAACGGACCGGTTGAGGGGGTCATTGGTTCGATACCGCCTCATTTGTTAAGTGAAGAGCAGCGGAAAAAGCCGATGGAAATAAAAAATATGATGATCGATATCGGGGCGGACGACAAGGAAGACGCAAAAAAAATCGGAATCAAGCCCGGACAGCAGATTGTGCCTGTATGTCCGTTTACCATTATGGCGAATCCAAAGAAAATCATGGCGAAAGCCTGGGACAACCGTTATGGATGCGGATTATCCATTGAATTGCTGAAGGAGCTGCAGGGTGAAAAGCTTCCGAACATTCTATACTCGGGTGCGACCGTTCAGGAAGAAGTCGGTTTACGGGGAGCTGCCGCCTCTGCGAATATGATCAAGCCGGACATCTTCTTTGCATTGGATGCTAGCCCGGCCAATGATATGTCTGGAGATAAAAAAGAGTTTGGACAACTGGGCAAGGGTGCTCTCCTTCGCATTTTGGACCGCTCTATGGTGACACATAGGGGAATGCGGGAATTTATCTTGGATACTGCCGAATCCAAT
>DATBUB010000365.1:0-3558 GCA_036516555.1 Bacillaceae bacterium | reverse complement strand
TCGGAAGCAGGACATACAGGCTACGCGGAATGGGGAGCTTATGGCATTTCCAAATTTGCCGTTGAAGGCCTCACACAAACATGGGCGGATGAATTGCAGGACACGGGTGTGCGCATCAATATGGTCGATCCTGGAGAAATGAATACCGATATGCATGAATTGGCGGTGCCCGATTGTGACTATGAGCTTGCAGAGCCCTCTGACCACACCGGTGTCTTCCTTTATCTCGCATCTGAAGAAGGCTCCCATATTCACGGCCAGCGTCTTATGGCACAGCATTTTTCCCAAAGGGACGGGAATCCGGCATGACGGCGGTAAAAAAATTCAAAATACCCAATCATCTAAATGCAGCGGAGCCAGCTGAAGTCAGGGGCTCGAGCCGTGAGGATGTCCGGCTCCTCGTTCTTGACCGTCCTACGGGGAAAGTGATAACCGACCACTTCCAAAGGCTTCCGCATTATTTGAACCCGGGGGATTTAGTTGTCCTTAATAACAGCCGGACTATACCCGCGGTGTTAAAAGGCACCATGAATCTCAGCCAGTCGGAGGTGCGGCTCTCCAGGCAGCTATCAGGAAGGCAATGGGAAGCCATCGTGTTGGGGACCACTCCTCCCCTAGGAACCGTCATCTCCTTTGCAGGAGGGCTGACTGCCATTGTTACAGCATACGGGAGTCAATCCCCCCTTCTCGTCCTTACTTTTTCAAAAAGCAACCTCTTGCTCCTTGAGCATTTTTATCGGATTGGCCAGCCTGTCCGTTACGAATATATTCATGAGCCATGGCCGCTGGATGCCTATCAGACAGCTTTTGCTTCCATTCCAGGATCCGTTGAGATGCCTTCTGCCGGAAGAGCGTTATCTTGGAGGATGCTGAACCTCCTAAAGGAAAAAGGTATTCGTTATGCGTTCTTGCAGCTGCATGCAGGATTGTCCTTTTATGAAAATGATATTTGGCCAGATCCACTTAAACATGCAGAAGCTTTTTGTATTCCAGCCGAAACAGCCCGCTTGGTCAACGAGACGAGACGGGCCGGCGGCAGAATCATTGCCGTCGGCACAACAGCGGTCCGGGCATTGGAAACGGCCGCCGACACGGACGGAACGGTCAAGCCAGCAGAAGGATTCACCAATTTATATATAAAAAAAGGGCATGTCTTAAAAGCAACGGATGGGTTGCTGACCGGTTTACATGAGCCAGAAGCCAGCCACCTTGACCTTTTGTCCGCCTTTCTCCCGGAAGATCATCTTATGAACGCCTACACATATGCCCTCGAACAAGGTTTTCTCTGGCATGAATTCGGCGACATGAATTTGATACTGAATGGCGGAATAAAATGATTAGATGGCACCATGCTGGTATACAGGTAAAAGATTTGCATGCCTCTACAGACTTCTATATAAGTCTATTCGGGTTTCAGCTGGCACAGCGCATCAGCCTTCCCGGGGAGGAAATAGTTTTTTTGGAAAAGGGAGAGATTCGGATAGAATTGATCAAAAGCCTTGACGATGGACCTTCCGGCAATACGATCCACATTGCCTGGATGGTAGAAAATCTGGATGAATGGATCGATAGGCTGCAGGAAAATGGATTGAGCACGGCGGAAGGCCCGCTGCGGCTGGAGAATGGATGGACATCCATCTTTTATACCGGGTTAAACGGCGAGTGGATTGAACTTTTGCAGCAAACTGTCTGAAAGCAGACTCCCCTTCCCTTTCATCTTTAACCAAGAAAGCTGGCCCATGCCACCACTAAGGACATGGGCCTTTTGCTTTTTAATCTCACTTTTCTGCAAAAAACGGCAACAAAAAAGGAAATTTTCCCTATTTTATTCGGAATTTTATTCCAAATAATGATGAAATTTGTCTATAAATTGGTTAATATTAAGTGTGAGTGAATGTGGCATAACCAAAAAGGGGGATTTTTTTTGAAGAGAATAAAGATGGCGTTCGTTGCACTTTTATTCATTTTTACAGGTGCCGTATCAGCGGCCGCAGCAGAGCCTGCTTCCAATTTAGAAGATGTACAGCAATTTGTCGACCGGGCAAACGCTGAAATCGATCAAGAAATTTCAGCCGCCGTTACAGAAGCTGATCGCCTGATTGCAGTTTCCGTTGAGGAAATAGGAAAAATTGAGGGTAAGGATAAAATCGCCCGGATCGAGGCAGAATTGCAGGAGCTCACTTTTTTATTGGATAGCGAAGAGCTAAACGGCAAGGAGTATATAAAGCTCAGTGAGAAAGTTGATAAAATCTCCGAAAAACTGCAGGAAGAAAACCTTAAACAAGAAGCTAAAGTCCAAGCAGTACTGGACAAGCTTGGGAAGGATCTTGACGAGCTGATTGAAAACCTCATCCAAGTCACCAATGCTATTTCTGCGGAAGCTGTCCAATACGGCCAAGAAAGAGGCTTAGAAGTGATTTGTGAGTATGTCGAGGTTCAGATCGGTGGCCGAACAGTTCTTATTGACCCTTTAAGAGTTGGGATTTAAACTGAAATAAGCACAGGCTGCCACATTCAACTCATTTGGAGGAATCATAGATGAAAGGCTTCTATATCAGCATGGACGGCAAGCACCTCGAGAAGGCAACAATTGAATCAATGGAGCTTAGGCTGCTCGCCAAAGGCGATGGGACCGAAGTGATCATGCAGAAAATTGAAGCCGGCAAAGTATTTTACATATTTCCTTGCGAAGATATGGATCTTTTTGAATTCTTTTTTATCGTGAAGGGGACTTGCGAGTATAACGAGGAAAATCAAAGTACCATCCTCGAAGCGGGACAATATTTTTACGCCCATAAACTTCAAGATACCGTGATTTTTAAAGCACTGACTGATATGCAGCTTCTTTGGGTAAGTTCGCAGCCGACCTTTCATCTGATTAGCGAAAGTGTCAATGAGTTGATCAAATTGGTCAAAAAAGTGGAGGAAAAGGATCAATATACGTATAAGCATAGCATCAGGGTCCAAATGTATTCCCTCATCATTGCGAGAGAAATGAATCTGTCCAAAGACACATTGGAGAACCTGTACTTTGCTTCCCTATTCCATGATGTTGGAAAAATAAATGTCAGCAAGGACATTTTAAATAAACCCGGCAGGCTGACGGATGATGAGTTTGAAGAAATGAAACAGCATTCCGTTTCGGGGTATAACATGCTAAAGTCCAGCTATTATGAGCATATCGGCGACATCATCCTTCAGCACCATGAGCGGATTGATGGTTCCGGCTATCCCTCCGGATTAAAAAGCGACGACATTTTGCTGGAAGCGAAAATCATTGCGGTTGCCGATACATATGATGCGATGACTTCCACTAGAACATACCGAAGGGGTCTTGATCCCCAGCTTGCCGTAGATGAGCTAAAAAAACATGCAGGTACCTTGTATGACGGGGTAATTGTAGAAGCCTTGGAGCAAGCCCTGATAAAGGACGGGGTTCTCCCAAGCTCTGACTCATAATGGTCCAAAGAAAGGGCTGTCCCAGAAGATCGGTAAAGATCGATTTTCTGGGACAGCCCTCTCTCTATGTTGAAAGTGTAAAAAGTTCAACCCAAAAAA
>DATBUB010000364.1:0-8712 GCA_036516555.1 Bacillaceae bacterium | reverse complement strand
ATCTGAACAGGGCTTCCGGGAGCGGACGTTGGCATCCGGCCCAGTGGAGGACTTTGAGTATGCTGTTGCGAAAGTGTGGGAGGATCCGACTTTTGCCTGGGAAGGCGGAGAGTCTAACAGGGATGCCCAAAAAAGGGGATTGAATGCAACACTCGGGGTCCTTCAAAAAAATGTGGGCAAAAACATAGTAATCGGCACCCACGGGAATATCATGGTGCTGATCATGAACCACTTTAATCAATCGTTTGATTACAACTTTTGGAGGCAGCTTGAAATGCCGGACATCTATAAACTGAGCTTTGAAGGAAAGAGATTAGTGAATACAGAGAAGCTATGGAGAATAAGATGAAACAGCAGGATGATACAGCGATCATCGTCATACACGAGATATACGGAATCAATGCGCATATAGGCAAGGTTTGTGAAGAACTTTCTCAACATGGATTCAATGTCTTCAGCCCCGATTTGTTGGAAAGGAAGGCATTTGACTATACGGAGGAGTCTGAAGCTTACGGTCATTTCAAAAAATACATAGGCTTTGAAAAAGGAGCCGAGGCAGTGCTGCAGTGGGCAAAGAAACTTAAAGAACAGTATGGGCAGGTATTGTTGCTCGGATTCAGTGTGGGAGCTACCATTGCCTGGATGTGCAGTGAGACCGGCATCATAGATGGAGTGATAGGGTATTACGGATCCCGGATTCGTGATTATATTCATCTTCAGCCTGTATGTCCAACGATGCTCTTTTTTCCGGAAAATGAGGATTCTTTCCATGTCCAAGAGCTGGCGGCTGTATTGGAGAAAAAGCAAGATGTGGCTACTCATCTATTTCCGGGAGAGCATGGTTTCAGTGACCCATATTCCCGCCGGTACCATGAAGAATCTGCAGAAAAAGCGTTCCAATTGGCCACTAGTTTTTTAAAGTCCAGGTGAAAGGAGGCGGGGAATTTGTGGTGGGCCATTATAATAGCCCTTCTATACACGCCGATTGTATACAAAATACATAGGCGACTGCATAAACTTGAAGATGAAGTTCGTATTTTAACCGAAAAGCTTGAATCAAAAAAATAATTCTTAGTAAAAACGCCATGCAAGGTTTCCCTGCATGGCGTTCGTTTTTTTATCAATCTTTATTGCCTTTTCCTTTTCCCTTGCCTTTATCATTGCCCTTGCCTTTCCCTTTCCCTTTATCCTTTCCAAGCCCGATGGCTGATCCTTCGCGACTGGAGTCCGCGGCACCATAATACATGCCGGTTTTTGGGTCGACCATGAGGGCCTGGACGTTTCCGATTTCACCCGGAGCGGCTTCCCACTTGTGGCCCATTTGAGCAAGACGGGCACGGGCAGTGTCAGGAACCCCTTGCTCCCAGCGGATCATCGGATACTGATTGCTGTAAATCCTTGGCTCTTCGATGGCAGCCTTCAAATCCATCTTATAGTCAACCACATTCAAAATGGTTTGGAGAACAGAAGTGATGATTGTTGGACCCCCAGGGGAGCCAACAGTCATAAACGGCTTTCCGTCCTTCAGCAACATAGTGGGGGACATGCTGCTGAGCGGGCGCTTGTTTGGCTGCACTTCGTTGGAACCGCCCGGAACAGCATCAAAGTCCGTCAGCTCGTTGTTCAGCAAGATTCCATAGTCAGGGACCATGATTCCTGTGCCGAACAGCATTTCGATTGTTGTTGTGAAGGTGACCATGTTGCCCCATTTATCCGCAACTGTAAAATGGGTGGTCTGGCCAATGGCTTTTTCGTCATTTTGCTCCACATAGCCGCGTGTGCTGCCATCTTCATACTTCCACGGGTTCCCCGGCTGCACGTTTGTATTTGCCTTATCCAGGCTGATCAGGCTGCTTCGCTCAGCGATATAATCGGGGTGCAGCAAGCCATTTGTCGGAACATCGACGAATTCCGGATCACCCATGTATGCGCCTCTGTCTGCATAAGCGAGATGCATGGCTTCCGCGAGGAGATGGTACTTTTCAGGTGAACGGATACCGTATTGGCTGATATTGAACGATTCAAGCAATTTCAGGATTTGAAGCACGGTCAGTCCGCCTGAGCTAGGAGGAGGCATGGAAGCAACCTCGTACCCTTTGTAGTCGGAATAGAGCGGCTCGTCGACCGTCAACTGATAGTTTTTCAAATCATCCAATGCCATGCTGCCGCCAAAGTCCTGGACGGTTCCGGCGATCGCCCTGCCGATTTCTCCATTATAAAAGACATCAGGGCCTTGCTTTTGAATGAGTTTGAAGGTACGGGCCAAATCCTTTTGGACAAGCAGGTCTCCTTCTTTCAATGGTTTGCCATTGGGGAGGAAGACCTCTTTTGCTGCAGATTTGGAAAGCTTGTCCTTATTGTCTTCAATCGCATTTGCCAGTACCCAGTTGACCTTAACCCCTTTGTCGGCAAGCTTGATGGAAGGCTGGATAAGCTGTTCAAACTTTCTGGTTCCCCAGCGCTCATGGGCTTCATATAAGCCTGCGAGAGTTCCGGGAACACCAACGGCATTCCCGTGTGTGTGGCGCTCACCAAAAGGAATGGGCTTCCCGTCTTCATCCAGGAACATATCAGGAGTGGCTCCTGCCGGTGCACGTTCTCTGCTGTTGATGATGGAAATGTCTTTTGTTTTTGCATCATACACCATCATGAATCCGCCGCCGCCGATACCGGACATCATGGGCTCGGCTACATTCAGCGCAAACTGGACTGCGATGGCGGCATCAACCGCGTTTCCTCCCTGCTGAAGGACCTTCGCTCCAATTTCAGATGCAGCAGGATGAGCCGTTACGACCATGCCGTCTTTCCCGACTGCCGTCTGGCTGGAAGAATCGAATCTGTCAGCGCTTACAAAAGACTGGGGGAAAATAGGCACAATCGTGATTGCGAGTACGAGAGATAAGAGTGATAAGCCAAATTTCTTCATCAAATGCTCCTCCTTTTAGTAGATTATCCTGTTATCTTACAGGAAATGACCGCCATCTACATGAGGACAAGCGCATAGGAAATCTGCCGCAGAAAAATGTAGAAAATTAACTGTGTGGGTGCCTGGCACCAACGCAATTCGGAATACTTAGAATTAAACAGGAGTTGTTTCGGTGCCAGGCACCCACACAACTCCCACACAACTCCCGCACAAAAAATCCCCCCAAGCCCACAGCTCGGAGGGATCCACATTCTTATAAGGATACATTATCGTCAATTATAAAATTTACTGTGCCTCACTTTTCAGGATCTGCCCGTCCTTGATGACCACACGGATGTTATCGTTGTTTTCCAGCGACTGGAGGTCGCTCAGAGGATTCGTTTTCGTGATAACGATATCCGCCAGTTTTCCGGCTTCCAGGGTGCCGATTCTGTCTTCCCAGCCCAGGCACTCTGCAGCAGTTTTCGTCGTGGCGACAATGGTTTCCATTGGAGACATTCCGATTTCATTCATGAGCGTCAGTTCGCGGAGGTTGATACCATGCGGCATGACACCGGCATCCGTTCCCATGGCGATTTTTACTCCCGCTTTATAGGCTTTCGCGATGCTTTTCTTATGGGCTTCTATCGCTTCTTTGGCTTTGTTGACGGCCCACTCCGGCATTCCTGCAACTTCTGCCGTTTCCAAGACCGATACGGGAGCAAGAAGAGTAGGAACCAGATACGTTCCATTTTCAAGCATAAGCTCAATGCACTCATCATCGAGATATATGCCGTGTTCGATGGAATGGATGCCTGCTCTTACCGCATTTTTGATTCCTTCCGAACCTTGCGCATGTGCCATGACCTTGATGCCCTTGCGGAATCGGGCTTCTTCCACCATTACCTTCAGCTCTTCCAGGGAAAATTGAGTAAATTCAGGGTGGTCTGTCGGGCTCAGAACTCCGCCTGTACTGTGAACTTTAATGACGTCCGCCCCTGCGCGAAGCATTTCCCGAACTTTTTTCCTTACCTCTTCCACGCCGTCACAAACTCCATTCGGCATACCTGGATAACCTGTTCTCATCAGCTCCACCTCATGGCCTGAATAGGTATATGCATCTCCATGTCCGCCCGTAGTCGTAAGCGCCATGATGCTGATTTGCAGCCTTGGTCCTGTGATCAGCCCTTGGTCGACTGCCTGTTTGACACCCACATCCGCCCCCGCACAATCCCTGACGGTGGTAATGCCGGCATTAATGGTCTTTTCCATATAGCCAAGTGCTTTATAAAAGTTCATGGAAAATGGGGTGGCAAGCCTCTTTTCCACAGGTTCATATTCAAGCATCATATGTACATGCGAATCAATAAAACCGGGGAGAATGCAGCCTTCCTGAGCGTCTATGACATCAGCATTGTCGAATGCAGGCAAATCTTTTTCATTTCCTGCAAAAACAAGCTTATTCCCTTCAAAGGCGACCGCCCCTTGTGAAACGGGTTCTCCGCCATTTCCATCTATGAGCATACCGTTTTTAATCACTGTTACCGTCATGTTGTTCCCTCGCTTTTTGAAAGTTTTGAGTATAGCTATTATTTTCTCACTTTATTGCTGTTTTTTCCAGCCCTTTTGGCTGCGGGAGTTTTTGGAACGGAAGGGTGGACAGCGGGAAAGGAACCCTTTATTGTCTATATTGTGAGAACGTTGTAAGAAAATATATCAGCATTAGATAAAAGGGGGAGGAATCTATGGAAGATACCAACATAAAAACAAAACCCCGTCACTCGCTTTTGGAAATATGGAGTGTTTCCACAAAGCTGGGCCTTACCTCATTTGGGGGCCCTGTGGCGCATCTGGGCTATTTCAAAAATGAATATGTGGATAAAAGAAAGTGGCTGGATGATAAAACGTATGCGGATATTATCGCTTTGTGCCAGTTCCTCCCTGGACCTGCGAGCAGCCAGGTGGGGATCTCGATTGGCATTCTTCGCGGGGGAGTGCTGGGGGGAATATTGTCCTTTCTCGGTTTTACGTTGCCCTCTGTCATCGTATTGATTCTATTTGCCCTGCTGTTTCAGAATGCAGGCATTGGAGATGCAGGGTGGATTCACGGCCTGAAGCTTGTAGCAGTGGCGGTTGTTGCCCATGCCGTCACTGGGATGGGTCAGAAGCTTGCTCCGGACAAGCAGCGGGTCACCATCGCCATAATCGCTGCCATTCTAACGCTGATGTGGCCGTCGGCGCTTGGCCAGGTTCTCATCATTTTGGGGGCGGGTCTCCTGGGAATGGGGCTGTATCGAAACAGCGGAATGCCGGATATACGTGAAATGAATATACCGGTCAGCAAAACAGCGGGTGCCGCCGCGTGGCTGATTTTCTTTGCGCTGTTGGCTGGTTTGCCGTTATTAAGGCAGCTTTTCGAAACTCCGTCCATTGCCATGATGGATACTTTTTACCGTACAGGGTCACTCGTATTTGGAGGCGGCCACGTGGTGCTTCCGCTGCTGGAAAGGGAAGTGGTCCCGACAGGCTTGGTTGGGGCAGGGGACTTCCTGGCAGGCTACGGGGTGGCCCAGGCTGTACCTGGCCCGCTTTTTACATTCGCCAGTTATTTGGGTGCCATGATGGGCGGCATCGGGGGTGCTTTGCTTGCCACATTTGCCATTTTCCTCCCTTCCTTCCTGCTGGTGATCGGGTCTCTGCCATTTTTAAATGAAATCAGAAAACGCCCATTTTTCCAAGCTGCACTGACTGCCATCAATGCAGCGGTGGTGGGGATATTGCTGGCTGCACTGTACAACCCGGTATGGACAAGCACGGTTAAGTCAACAACAGATTTTTCCGTTGCTCTGGGGCTGTTCGGACTACTGGTCTATTGGAAGTTTCCCCCCTGGCTTGTGGTATTGATAGGGGCTGCAGCAGGCTATTTCATCCAAATGATTTAAATGCAAAAAACAGGACTACGGCAAAATGGGTCCTGTTTATTTTTTTATAAAATATTCAGCTCTTTCTTTTTTGCAACTTGATCCTAGCGAGGATGGTGAAGGTTCGCTGGGTACGCATGCTGGCTGAACCTCTGTGCTGCTAAAAAAAATCTCCTATTGCTTTTACGTCAATCCCTGCATTCGCCAGTGCTTCAGGGATATGGCGTGCAAATTCCAGGGCTGTAGTCCCGTCGCCGTGGATACAGATGGTGTGAGCTTTAATTGGAACATCCTCACCTTGCACGGATCTCACTTTTCCTTCTTTCACCATGCGGATCACATGGTCAGCAGCTGTTTTCGGATCGGTGATCAGGGCACCAGCTTCACGCCTGGAGGTAAGGGTCCCGTCGTTTTGGTACGTCCGGTCCGAAAACACTTCACTTGCAGTACGGAGGCCAATTTTTTCCCCTGCCTTCACCAGTTCTCCTCCTGCCAAGCCAAACAGGATGAGTTCAGAATCGACTTTGTAAACGGCTTCGGCGATTGCCTCAGACAAGGCGGCAGTTTTCGCAGCCATGTTATACAGGGCTCCGTGCGGCTTTACGTGTTGCAGAGTTCCCCCTTCAGCAGTGACAAACGCATTCAGAGCGCCAATCTGGTAAACAACTAAATCATAGGCTTCCTGTGGTGACAGCTGGATTTCCCTTCGGCCGAATCCGACCAAGTCCTGAACGCCGGGGTGGACTCCGATGCCCACATTCTTTTCGAGTGCAAGCTTAACCGTTTGCCGCATGGTGGACGGGTCGCCGGCATGGAACCCGCAGGCGATATTGGCGGATGATACAAAATCGAGGATTTCAGCATCCCGGCCCATCGTGTAGGGGCCAAAGCTTTCCCCCATATCGCAATTTAGGTCTACGGTGTACATATTTATCTCCTCCTATAGGTATTTAAGCTTGATTCCTTCCTTCAAGCGTGAAAGATCGGCCTCCCTTTCCAAATACATCCTCTGGGCTTCTTCCAGCGGGACTTCTGTAAAACGCAGGGTTTCCCCAGGTTTGGTTTGGGCCACAAGCGGCAAATCAACAGCAGCAATTTGGGCGATTTTTGGGTACCCGCCGGTCGTTTGCCGATCTGCCAGCAAAATGATGGGATTGCCGTCAGGAGGAATTTGGATCGATCCAAAACCTACTGCTTCAGACAGAAGTTCCTCTTGAATGGCAAGGGAAAGAGAGGATCCTTTCAGCCGGTAGCCCATTCGGTCGGATTCTGTGGAGACTGTAAATGCATCCTGAAAGAAGGATGTCTGGCTATCAGGCGTAAATAAAGCGTACTGCCTGCCTTTCATAACACGAAGAGGCCCGTCTTTTTTTTGCAAAATTCTCTGTTCATCAGGTGCCGACCAGTCCGCTTCCTGAAAAGGCTGATTACCAGCTTGTCCGGAAAGGGAATTCATTATTTTTCTTCCAAGAGGGCTGGGGAGACCGAATGGAACTGCATCCTCCTCTTTGAGAGTTCTTCCTTGAAACCCCCCGATCCCAGCCCTCAAGTATGTTGATTTGCTTTCCATGACAGAAGGAATGCTGAACCCGCCTGCAATGGCCAGATATGCCCGGCATCCTTTCTGTGCATAGCCAAACTCAAGAACCGTTCCTTTTTTCACAAAAATGGGCCGCCATGAACGTACGGGCCGCCCATTTATTTTTGGCGATAAGTCCCCGCCGCAAATAGAGATAAGGGCTTCTTGATCGAATTGAATAGTGGGCCCCATCAATGTCATTTCGAGCGTTGCTTCCTCTTCCGGATTTCCGGTGAGCAAATTAGCCATCCGATGAGAAAAGTCATCCATGGATCCGCTGACGATTACACCATACTGCTGGTAGCCGGTTCGGCCCAAATCCTGCAAAGTGGATAGGAGACCTGGTTTGTGTATGATGATCATGAATGGTCCTCCTTCAGCATTTGATACTCTTCCAGGCTGATGGGGTAAAACTTGATTTTGTCACCGGCTTGCAGAAGCGTGGGCGGGTGGCTGTCCGGTTTGAACAGCTGAATCGGGGTGCGTCCGATCAGCTGCCATCCGCCAGGAGTTTCAATGGGGTAGATACCAGTCTGTTTTCCCGCAATACCCAGCGTCCGTGCAGGTATTTTGAGTCTTGGGGACTTCTTCCTTGGAGCCGCAATTCTTTCGGACATTCCACCGATAAACGGAAAGCCTGGTGCGAAACCGATCATAAAAACGGTATAATCTCCATTTGAATGGATGTGGATGACCTCCTCCGGGGATAAACCGTTATGTTCAGCGACAAATGGCAAGTCAGGACCGAAATCGCCTCCATAACAAATGGGGACTTCCACCACCCTTTGCTCCCGGAAATCTCCATCAAGCGGGTCTTTAAGCCATTCATGGAGCCGGCTGCATACAAAATCATAGGGGAGGGCATCGCCTGCTGATGCCGCCGCTTTGGAGAGGCTGTAAAAGACGGTAACGGTTGTAAATGCCGGAACCCATTCGATGAGCCACGTCTCATTCACTTTAGAGAGGAGGGCAGTAATCTTTTGTATTTGCAACTGTGTATTCGGGCTTATTTCCGTTCCGAGTTCAATCACCACAGCCTGATCACCTAAAGGCGACAACGAGTAATCCATATTCTCACCTCACAAGGGCAATAATTCCCAATCATCGAAATAATGAATGAATTAAATGTTTAAAATCAATATACTATATATTCCATAAACGTGTCTGAGAAAAAATAAAGAAATTCCTGGTTTTCATCGATGGCTGCAGATAAAGAAGTAAAGCTGCATCCTGTTGACAAAATACCCTTTAGGGTATATGATCATATCAGAACTGCAAAGGAGGGCTGGGACATGGAATATAACGAC
>DATBUB010000363.1:0-7576 GCA_036516555.1 Bacillaceae bacterium | reverse complement strand
CCTCCGTAAACGCATCAATGATGCCTTCCAGGGCTTCCATCGTCATGGCAGCAATTCTCTCACTATCGTAAGCCAGTTGTTCCGCCTCGATATAGGCGACAGCACCCATCGCTGTCATGGCTTGGGTTCCGTTAATCAGGGCAAGGCCTTCCTTCGCCTGCAGCCTAACCGGCTGGAGCCCTGCAGCCTTCAGTGCTTCAGCTGCCGGCAATCTTTTTTTCTGGAAAAATACCTCTCCCTCTCCCATAAGCGCGAGCGCCAAATGTGAGAGCGGGGCAAGATCCCCGCTTGCCCCGAGCGAGCCCTGTTGCGGTATGACCGGATGGATTTCTTCATTGACAAAGGACAAAAGCTGTTCGACAATTACCGGACGAACGCCTGAGAAACCCTTAAGCAAAGCATTTGCCCTTAGAAGGAGCATCGCTCTGGAAACTGTCTCCGGGAATGCCTCCCCCACTCCGCACGCATGGGAGTGAATGAGATTGGACTGAAGCTCCTCTACATCTTCAGCATCGATCAATACGTCACTGAATTTTCCGAAGCCCGTATTGATTCCGTAAATCACTTTTTTATTGGCAACGATTTGCTCTACCGCTTCCCTGCTTTGTTTTACCTTGGCCATGCTTTCAGCGGAAGCTTCCACTTTTGAGCCTTGAAAAAGGACAGCTTTCAATTGTTCAATCGTTAAATGTTCGCCAGTCAAAATAATCATGTACTATCTCCCCTTATTACATTAATAGACTAAAGAAAAAGCCTTACCGCAATGAATCATCGCAGTAAGGCTTTTTGTTTATTGGAGTCCTTCTTGCAGTTGTACATAACTCCCACACCCATCCATCTTTGTCTTCATACAAAGTGTAAGCGCTTTGCATGGCACCGTCAATTCATTTTTCACATCCTTCAACAAGTTATCATACTGCCTGTTTAACAGATTAAAGGAAAGAAATTTCGTAAAACATATTGATTCTGCATGGGAGTGGTATACTAATAAAATAAGTCAAATATTTACGAGGTGAAAATCATGGACCAGCAGCCGAAGAGGTATATGAGAGAAACCATTACTATTAAAACAAGCCATGTGTTTCCGCCTGATACGAACCACCATGGAACACTGTTTGGGGGAAAGCTGATGTCATATATTGATGATGTGGCATCCATTGCCGCCATCAAATTTGCCCGGAACAGTGTAGTCACAGCTTCTACGGACTCTGTAGACTTTATTAAGCCCATCCGTGTCGGAGACGCTGTGACGCTGAAAGCAATGGTCACGTGGACAGGAACAAGCTCCATGGAGGTTTTTGTAAAGATCACTTCCGAGCATTTGCTGACAGGGGAAGAATCGATTGCCGCCCTTTCCTTTTTGACCTTTGTGGCCTTGGATGAAAACGGAAAGCCCACCCCGGTTCCACAGGTGATTCCTGAAACCGAAGAGGAACGATGGCTGAATGAAACCGCACGTACACGGGCAGCCCACCGAAAAATACGGAAAAAAGAGAGCCAGGATTTGGCGAAATATTTTTCCAGAATCTCAGCAGAATAAAATCTGATGGCACAAGGCACCCAGAAAGAATACCGGGTGCCGTTTTATTTTTTTTACAATCATATTAAACTTTGTTGACAAAGACAGAGGATAAAATCCCTGAATCCCCATTGTTATAGGATTTTGCAAGCCGGCCTTTCCTCCGCTTCTGTAATATACCGCTCATACCATAATCTGTTACAGGCAATACCCTCATAAATTTACTATACTATATGAAGTAATATAATTGGAGCTTGATAGAGAAGCGCCTGAATTACTCTTTCCACTACTAAAAAGGGCAAGGTGATACATATGTTCTCGACAACTGAAATTGGAATTGATTTGGGTACGGCAAACGTGCTTGTCTATACGAAAAATAAAGGGATCATTCTGAACGAACCGTCCGTTGTGGCTGTCAACACGGAAACAAAGCAAGTACTCGCTGTTGGGGCTGAAGCCAAAAGCATGATCGGGAAAACACCGGGCAATATTGTTGCTGTAAGGCCTTTGCGCGATGGGGTCATCGCAGATTTTGACATTACCAGCCAAATGCTGAAACACATTATGAAAAAGGCCGGCAAAACACTTGGCCTTTCTTTACGCAAACCTGATGTTGTCGTGTGTACTCCTTCCGGGGCCACTTCTGTTGAACGGCGGGCCATCCATGATGCCGTCAAATCCTGCGGAGCCAAAAATGTCCATTTGATTGAAGAGCCGGTGGCTGCTGCAATCGGAGCGGATCTTCCGGTTGAAGAGCCGGTGGCAAATGTGATAGTGGATATCGGCGGCGGAACAACGGAAGTCGCCATCATCTCCTACGGCGGTGTTGTTACATGCAATACGGTCCGGATCGGAGGAGACCTGTTTGACGAAAACATCATCCAGCATGTCAGAAAACACTATAATCTCCTTATTGGTGAACGGACGGCTGAGCAAATCAAGATTGAAATCGGCTATGCATTAATCGATCATCCTGAAAAAATGATGGAAGTCCGCGGCCGCGACCTTGTCACAGGCTTGCCTAAAACCATCACACTGAGCTCTAAAGAAATCCAGGAGGCGTTGAAAGAATCCCTTCTCAACATCCTGGAGGCGATCCGCGCCACTCTCGAGAACTCCCCTGCTGAACTGAGCGGCGATATTGTAGACCGCGGAGTCATCCTCTCAGGTGGCGGCTCCCTTCTGAACGGCATGCAGGAATGGCTGAGCAAAGAGATCATCGTGCCAGTCCATCTTGCCCCGAATCCGCTAGAATCCGTTGCAATCGGAACAGGGCGCTCACTGAAATTCATCAACAAACTGCAGAAAGCGATCCGCTAAAAAAGACGATGTCCAAATCTTGGACATCGTCTTTTTGTGTGCGAGGACAGCTTCGGTTTAAACCGGCTCTCCCTCGCGTGCTTCTTCTTTTTTGTTTGCTTCACGCATTTCATATGTCAGGGCATCGATGCTTCCGCGGACGTTATGTTTGCCGGAAAGGTTCTCCAGCAATTCTTTTACGTCAAGCCCGGAAGAGGCCTTCAGTGATTCCTGCATGGTGGCCATCAGGTTTGTGGCATAGCCGGTCACCTTGTTGGCGCCGCCTTCCCCGCTTCCGCCAGTGTCCACAACCGTAATCTTGTCAATGTTGCCAAGTGGTGCCGCCACTTGTTTCGCATATTCAGGAAGCATTTTGAGAACCATGTCGAGAACCGCCGCCTGGCCGAATTGTTCGAAGGCTTCTGCGACTTTTCTCTTCGCTTCCGCTTCGGCAATCCCTTTCAGACGGATAACTTCCGCTTCCGTTTCCCCTTGCGCCCTCTCTGCATCTGCCTTTGCCAAACCATCGAGGCGCACTCGTTCCGCTTCGGCCTTCGCCATTGCTTCAACCCGATATTGGTGTGCATCCGCCTCTGCCATTTGTTTCATCCGTTCAGCAGTAGCGGCCTGTTCAACCGCATAGCGGTCTGCATCTGCTTTCTTCTTCACTTCAGAGTCATACTGGCGCTCACGGCGCAGGATTTCTTTTTCTTCCAGCTCAATCTGCTTTTGGCGCTCAATGATTTTGATTTGCATTTCATGCTCGGTAACTTCCTGCTTGGCACGGGCCGTTTCCAAATCATAAGCCTGGTCGGCATTTGCACGCGCAATATCCTGCTCGCGGCGGTACTCCGCCATTTTCAGCTGATTGACTTTTTCTGCTTCCGCAATTTCAGTCGCACGCTCCAGCTCTGCTTTTTTCGCTTCTTTCGCCGCTTCCGCACGCTTGATCCTTGTTTCCTTATCGGCTTCTGCGGTCGCGATGTCTGCATCACGCTTTACTTGAGCTATTCTCGGTTTACCTAGAGAGTCGAGGTAGCCGTTTTTATCACGTACTTCTTTGATGGTGAAAGAAACAATGATCAAGCCCATTTTAGCCAGGTCCTGTGATGCAACCCGCTGAACTTCCTGGGAGAACTTATCACGGTTTTTATAGATCTCTTCCACCGTCATGGAACCAAGGATGGAGCGAAGGTGTCCTTCCAGGACTTCTTTCGCTTCTGTTTCGCGGTCTTCTTTCGTTTTGCCCAAAAACTGCTCGGCTGCCGTGGCAATTTCGCCAATGGAGCCGCCGATTTTGATGATGGCCGTTCCATCCGCCATCACTGGGACACCCTGTTCTGTATACACTTCAGGAGTGGTGACTTCAAGCTTGCTGGACAGTAGGCTGAGAGGCTGTGCCTGCTGGAATACCGGCAGTACGAACGTACCTCCGCCGCGGATGATCTTGATCTTGTTGCCGGCATCATCCACATGGACATTCCTGCCGCCAAGATAGCTTCCCGTCACAATCAGTGCTTCATCCGGACCGGCTGTTCTATATTTCGTGACAAAGACGCCAAGCAGGGCGATAAGTACAAATGCTACAATTCCTATGACAATCCAAATTCCTAATTCCATCCGTTCATTTCCTCCTTTATCATGAAAAACTTTTTTTGTATGGCATCACGTGGAGTACACCATCTTTTACTTCAATGACAAGCACCTCTGTTCCTTCCGGAATAGGTGTATCTTCAAAGCTTGCTGCCGGCTTTGAAATCATGCCGCTGTAGCTTTCAATGACCACTTCTCCAAATCCCTTTTCCGGAATTGAAATGATGGCTTTTCCCACCCTGCCTTCTAGCGATTTTTCCGTATAGCTGAGTGATTGTTCAGCAGATGCCATCGGGACGAGGACAAATACGTTGAGGAGTGTATCCAGCAGAAGAGCCAATGCAGCCGAAATGGCCATGATGACGAAGCTGTTCAGTGCGGTCACAGACTCGAGGATGTATCCGCCGGCCGAAAAAAATGTAATGAAAGCCAAAATCAGAACCGGACTTAAAAATCCCGAGGCTTCCCCGAGGCCTTCCAGCACGTCACCGAAAAACAGGTACAATAGTGTCAAGCTTCCGGAAACAATCAGCAAGATGAGATAAATCGATTCAATTGACATGCCAAACAGTGTCATGGACATCAATCCCTTTACATTGTTTTATGTTGCAGCCGCTTCCCCGATTGAGACCACCCGCCTTCCAGCATCCGTTAGTATATGTACGGTCCACTTCCAAAATAGTTTCATTTTCCCAAGCATTTTTTTATAAAAAAAAGAGCGTCAGCTGCGCTGCAGACGTCTGCGCCGCTTTCCGCTCGGAAATTTCATTTGCGGGATGGCCATCCCCGCAAGAATCAGTGCAATTCCCATTGTTTGCTGTACGGTAATGGCTTCTCCAAGAATCAGCATTGCGGCCAAAATGGCGGCCGGAAGCTCGGCAGCACCCGCAATGGTCGCTGTTCCGGAATCAATCTTTGGCGTACCGACCGCGAACAAGACAACAGGCAAAATAATGCCGGTCAGCCCGAGGATCAATCCGAATTTCCACAAGCCGCCCGTGACCGTTCCGTCAATAATATAAGAAGGAGAAATCATTAAAAGCAAAAAGGCTAGTCCGCCCGCTGAAATAACGGTGCTTCTTTGAATAACCGGCACTCCCCGGCCGGCTTTTCCGCTGAAAAAGATAAATAAAGCAAACGACACAGCTGACAGCAATCCATACACAACGCCCGCCATATTTTCTCTCCAGTCAAATCCAGCTGATCCTATCCCCGCCGCCAGCAATGTCCCCATCCACAGCAATAGCACGGAAACGAGCTTGGCGCTGCTCGGAAATTTTCTTGTATGGACCGCTTCTATCAATATTCCAATCCAGGTAAATTGAAACAGCATGACCACTGCTATGGCAGCAGGGACAAGGGCCAGGCTGTTTGCATATAAAATACTGGTCAGGCTGACAAATAACCCGACGAACAGCAGTTCAAACGTCTGGCGTGCCGTCATCCGTTCCTTTTTGGTAAATAGTAGTGCTATCGACAGCATGAGCACCCCAAATAAATATTGGCCGCCCATTGCCTCTTGAGCTGTATATCCGGCACCTATGGTCATTTTGATAAAGGAAGATGAAATCCCATAGCTGCTCGCACCGATCAAAACAAATAATGAATACTTCATTTGATTCATGCTTATCCCCCCATAACTGCCAGATTCACGATAAAAACAGGAAGCCGGCATAAACTGCCTGCTTCCTGAAATCTTTTCATCTCTTTTTTTAGCATAATCCTTTTTTATCGGCGATGCAATGAGTTTTTCGGAAAAAATGAAGGAAACAGTCTCCTTATTCATGAATAGTAGATGAATAAGCATGAGGGGGTGCATGGATGAAAAGCATATCGCTTGAACCGTTCCAATGGATTAAAGAAGAAAGAGAGTCTTATACGGAAGATCCATCCCTTTGGAAAGGGAATTTCGTCTCTCACTGTATTCCCGACAGATTTGAGGCATATTGTAAAATCCTTCATCCTTTTCGCAGGGACCTGTCCATTACAGACGAAAGCCTGACATACGAGCAAAGCCCTGAAATAGAAGAGTATTTGCTGGGGGAAGCATTGACCTCCAGGGAGCTCGCCAAAAAATATCATCTGGATTACACTAAAGAAATCAGCACTGATACATTCATCCGTGCCTGTGGCGGAAGCCTGCCAAGGTACCTCGTCGGCTGTGATCATGGCAGTATGGACATGGAAACCATGATTCAGATTGTGAAAACACTTACATCATTCAAAAAGGAAAACCAACTTTGCTATTTCCATTATTATTTTGCCAAGACTAAGGATATTACGCTTGGCAGAGACCAGCTTTTCCTCGGGAAACTCGAAGATGTCATTCTCCTTTTTGATAAAGACGGGCTGTGGGGCTCTCCCACCTACTGGTGGCCGGAAGACAAGAGCTGGTGCCTGTGCACGAGTTATCATCTTGACTTCACTTTGTTTGGGGGCAATAGAGAGATGGCTGAAGGCCTGCTATCCAACCAAGAGCTCGAATGCATAGAGGTTTCCGCCGAAACGCGGATCGATTATTTGGCAGACGAAAATAATCTGCCAAAACCATAAAACGAATGTGCCACCACACAAATATTGAAAGGATCCCACTCAGGAGATCCTTTCGATTGTTCCTCCAGCTGCCCCGGCCCGCAGCACATCTTTTCTGCACAGCTTGACAAGCAAATATACCAAAGGCGTATCCAGAATAGCCGCTGCAAACTTAAATGCGTACTGGGTTGCGATGAGTGAAAGCAGGGCCGCAAATGGTACGGTCCCATAAAAGGCGATCATAATGAACACAACCGTATCGACAAGCTGGCTGATCATGGTAGAAGCGTTGTTGCGAATCCATAATTTTTTATCGCCATGCTTTCCCTTTAACTTGTGGAAAACGGAGACGTCCAGATTTTGGCTGATCAAGAAGGAGATGAGACTGGCCGCCGTCACGCGAAATCCTGCCGTAAAAATCGTTTCGAATTCAGTCTGATGCTCGTAAAAGCCCGCGGGCGGCAGTTGGATGGCGATGTAGATGAACAGGATGGCCGCCAGCTGTGTAAAGAGACCTGCCATCACCGTCTTTCTGGCAGCTTCTTTTCCGTATACCTCCGTGATCGTATCAGTAATGGGATACGTAAACACGTAAATGATGACAGCCGCGGGAAGAACCGCCCAGCTGCCAAG
>DATBUB010000362.1:0-18485 GCA_036516555.1 Bacillaceae bacterium | reverse complement strand
AGTAATATCACCGATGCCATCCGCTGGGTTCTTGGGGAACAATCGGCCAAATCCCTTCGAGGCGGAAAGATGGAAGATATTATTTTTGCCGGCAGTGAATCCAGAAAACCGCTTAATTTTGCAGAAGTGACACTCACTTTGGATAATGAGGACGGTGCGCTGCCCATCGAATATAACGAAGTGAGTGTCACCCGCAGAGTCTACAGAAGCGGTGAAAGTGAATTCTATATCAACAAGCAGTCTTGCAGGCTTAAGGATATTGTGGATCTGTTCATGGATTCGGGGCTTGGCAGGGAAGCCTTTTCCATCATCAGCCAGGGAAAGGTGGAAGAGATCCTCAATAGCAAGCCTGAAGAAAGGCGTACCATTTTCGAAGAAGCCGCAGGTGTATTGAAATACAAAACGAGAAAAAGAAAAGCCGAATCAAAGCTGACAGAAACGAAAGAGAACCTGAATCGTGTAAACGATATTCTTCATGAACTGGAGGCTCAAATCGAGCCGTTGCAGATTCAAGCATCCATAGCCAAGGACTATCTCGAGAAAAAATCGGAACTCGAAAACATTGAGGTTGCCCTGACGGTCCATGAAATCGACCAGCTCCACGGTGAGTGGGAAAAGCTGAAGAGCGAGCTGGAAACACATGCCGACCAGGAAATGAAAGGTGCTGCTGAAATCCAGGTGAATGAAGCCGAGCTTGAGGAGAACAGGGACAAGCTTGCTGCGCTGGACGAGTCCATTTCAGACCTGCAGGCTGTCCTCCTGTCCGTGTCGGAAGAGCTTGAAAAATTGGAGGGAAGGCGTGAAGTTCTTAAGGAAAGAAACAGAAATGCAGTCCACAATAAAAGCCAGATGAAAAACAGCATTGCCGAAGCGGAAGAGAGGATCTCCCAGCTTCAGCAGCAGGCTGCCGATACTGAAACGGAGTATAGGCGAAAGCAGCAGGAAGCCCGGCAGGCCAGACAGGAATTAGAGGCAAAGAAACAGCAGCTCAGTCTTCTGGACGGTTCCATTGAAGATACAATAGAGTCTTTGAAAAGCGACTATATTGAATCGCTGAACGACCAGGCTTCCGCAAAGAATGAAATGCAATATGTGGAGCAGCAGCTTTCCCAGCAGGAAATGAGAGCTTCCCGGCTCAATGGTGAAAACGAAAAGCATATTCTTCAACGCCAGTCTGCTGCAGAGGAAGTGGAGTCGATTTCCAAGGATCTTGGACGCCTTAAAAACGAAATTGACCAACAGATCAGCAGGTTCAGGGAAAGTCAGCAAAAGCTTGACAAAATGAAAAGCCAATATGAGAAACAGCAGAGCCAATTGTTTCAGGCCTATCAGTTTGTCCAAAAAACGAGGAGCAGGAAAGAAAGCCTGGAGGAGATGGAAGAAGATTTTTCCGGTTTCTATCACGGCGTCAGGGAAGTGCTGAAAGCAAGGGGCTCGGAGCTGGAAGGAATTGAAGGGGCTATTGCAGAGCTGATCCAAGTGCCGAAACAATATGAACTGGCGATGGAAACTGCTCTGGGGGGGGCTGTGCAGAGTTTAGTTGTACAGACGGAGGAGCATGGAAGAAAGGCAATCCAATTTCTAAAGAAAAATCAGTACGGAAGAGCGACGTTTCTGCCCTTGAATGTTATGAAGGCGAAGCAGCTTCTTCCAGACCAGCTCGCTGCTGCCAGACAGGATGATTCCTTTGTCGGAATTGCCTCAGACCTTGTAGGCTTTAATGTCAGGTATACTCCTGCAGTAAAAAATGTTCTTGGAAACATCATTGTTGCAAAGGATCTGCAAGGGGCCAACCAGCTTGCCCGTAAGCTGAAATACCGTGTAAGGGTCGTTACCCTTGATGGAGACGTTGTGAATCCAGGCGGTTCCATGACGGGCGGAACCGTGAAGCATAAAAGCAATTCCCTGCTTGGAAGAAAAGCGGAGCTGGAGGAATTAAAGCAAAAGCTGGCTGTTATGGAAGAAAAGACGGATCATTTGGAGCAGGATGTCAAGAGGCTTAAAGAGAATATAGCGGCTGAAGAAATCCTTCTGGGGGGGATAAGGGAATCCGGCGAAGAACTCAGGCTGCAGCAAGCCGAGGCTGAAGCCAGGCTGCGTCAGGCGGAAATGAACAAAAAGAATGTAAATGACCGTCTTGTTCTGTATGATCTGGAAATGAACGAACTTGAGAGTGAGAAGAAAGTTCTCCAGGAGAGAAAAGAGCTGCTTGAAGAACGGATGGAGAAAAGCACGCTGGAAATACATCGGATAAACAGTGAAATCGAACAATTGACAACCCGTAGAAATGAAGAAAGATCATCCAGAGAAACGCTTGCTCAAGAAATCAGTGCCTTGACAGCGAGGCTCGCCGTGGCAACCGAGCAGCTTGCAGCAAGCACGACCGAGCTTGACAGGCTTCGCACCGAGATACAGGAAGCGGAAGCCAGAAAGAAAAGATGGACGGAAGAGCTGGATTGGCTCAAGAGTGAAATGTCGGGCCATCATACAAGTGAAGAAGAATTGGCAGAGGACGCACGAAAAAAACTGGCCGAAAAGGAAGAGACGGCAAGGCTTATAGCCGTTAGAAGAGAGGAGCGGCTTAAACTCCAGGACCGGGCTTCGGATATGGAAGCGGGACTGAAAGAACAAAAGAGGCGGCATCAGAGCCTTGTAGGGATTCTTAAAGATACCGAAGTGAAAATCAACAGGCTTGATGTAGAACTCGATAATCGCCTTAACAGGCTGAGGGAAGAGTACTCCCTTTCTTATGAAGGGGCGAAGGAATCCTATAAGCTTGGGCTTCCTGAAGAAGAAGCACGGAAGAAGGTCAAGCTGATCAAAATGGAGATTTCTGAACTGGGGACCGTCAACCTTGGGGCCATTGAGGAATATGAACGTGTACATGAGCGTTACGAGTTTCTATCCGAACAGCAGGCAGACCTGCTGCAGGCAAAAGACACTCTATTCCATATCATGGATGAGATGGATGAGGAGATGAAGAAAAGGTTCAGCCATTCGTTCCATGCCATCCAAAAAGAATTCGAAGGGGTCTTCAGGGCGCTTTTCGGCGGAGGAACTGCCGAACTGAAGCTGACGGATCCGGAGGACTTATTGCTGACCGGTGTTGATATCGTTGCACAGCCGCCGGGGAAAAAATTGCAAAACCTGAGCCTGATGTCAGGCGGGGAAAGATCCTTGACAGCCATCGCTCTGCTTTTTTCCATATTAAAGGTCAGGCCGGTGCCTTTTTGCATCCTGGACGAGGTGGAAGCTGCGCTTGATGAAGCCAACGTCCATCGTTTCAGCAGTTATTTGAAAGTTTTCAGCACGGAAACCCAATTTATCGTCATAACGCACCGGCAAGGCACGATGCAGGGGGCCGATGTCCTATATGGCGTGACCATGCAGGAATCGGGTGTTTCAAAGCTTGTTTCAGTGAAATTGGAAGACAGCAGAGTGCTGGTGTAGAATAAAAGATTCGAGGTGCAGAAGTCATGAGTTTTTTTAAGAAATTGAAGGAAAAATTCACTTCGTCCACAGATAATGTCTCGGAAAAGTTTAAAGACGGCCTGGCAAAGACAAGGGGTCAATTTTCAGGCAAGGTAAATGATCTTGTTTCCCGTTATCGCAAGGTGGATGAAGATTTCTTCGAGGAACTGGAAGAAATTTTGATCCAGGCGGATGTCGGCTTTGAAACAGTCATGCAATTGGTAGACCAATTGAAGGACGAAGTCAAAAGGAGAAACATTAAAGACCCTGCGGATGTACAATCCGTCATTTCAGAGAAACTCGTAGAAATTTATCAAGGCGGGGAACAAGGTGCCAATGGCCTCAACATCCAGCAGGAAGGAGCAACGGTCATCCTGATTGTAGGGGTCAATGGCGTCGGCAAGACAACCACCATTGGCAAGCTTGCACATATTTTTAAGTCCGAAGGAAAAAAAGTGCTGCTGGCTGCGGGGGATACATTCCGTGCCGGTGCCATCGAACAGCTTGAAGTATGGGGAGAGCGTGTCGGCGTGGATGTCATCAAGCAGGGCGAAGGATCCGATCCCGCCGCAGTCATGTACGATGCGGTGAAAGCAGCCCAGTCAAGGAAGGCAGACATTCTGCTTTGTGACACAGCCGGCCGTCTTCAGAACAAAGTGAATCTGATGAAGGAGCTGGAGAAAGTTAAGAGGGTCATCGAACGTGAAATTCCGGGTGCACCCCATGAAGTTCTCCTCGTTTTGGATGCCACCACAGGACAAAACGCCCTTATCCAGGCAAAGACGTTCAAGGAAGCGACAGATGTAACAGGAATTGTTCTGTCGAAGCTCGATGGAACGGCAAAAGGGGGCATCGTCCTGGCTATCCGCAATGAACTTGAAATACCGGTGAAATTCGTGGGCCTAGGGGAGAAAATGGATGACCTCCAGGAGTTTGACGCAGAGAAGTATGTTTACGGACTCTTTTCGGACGCCATTGATGAAACCGATGAATAAGCCTTCATGATTACAGCAAGGGGGCGGCTTGACAAGGCCATTCAGCACATGTATTATTCTATGTGTAAAGGATTTTAACTTAACAAGGCGGGGATCCTATGACGATGCTAGAGAAAACAACACGCATCAATTATCTATATGATTTCTACCAATCGTTGTTGACTCAGAAGCAACGAAGTTATATGTCCCTGTATTATCTGGATGACTTTTCGCTGGGCGAAATTGCAGAGGAATACGGTGTAAGCCGCCAGGCGGTCTATGACAATATAAAGCGGACAGAAGCCATGCTTGAAGAATATGAAGAAAAACTTCTATTGTTTCAAAAGTTTCAGGAGCGCATGAGCATCGTTGCGGAGCTGAAGAACATCCTATCCTTGCCTGATATGGACAGAGAACAGCTGGAACGGTGTGTAACGGCGCTCGAAGAATTGGATTAGGGGGCGGCAATATGGCATTTGAAGGATTGGCCGACCGGCTGCAGTCAACCATCCAAAAGATTCGCGGCAAGGGCAAAGTGTCGGAAGCAGATGTGAAAGAGATGATGCGGGAAGTACGGCTCGCTCTTTTGGAAGCAGATGTAAACTTTAAGGTCGTCAAACAATTTATTAAGAAGGTCAGCGAGCGTGCCGTCGGGCAGGAAGTGATGAAAAGCCTTACTCCTGGACAGCAGGTCATCAAGGTTGTAAAGGAAGAATTGACAGAATTGATGGGCGGGGAGCAAAGCCAGATAGCTGTGGCGAAGAAACCGCCAACCGTTATCATGATGTCCGGCCTTCAGGGTGCGGGTAAAACCACGACCACCGGGAAGCTTGCGAACCTTCTCCGCAAGAAATACAACCGCAAGCCCATGATGGTGGCGGCGGATATTTACAGGCCGGCAGCCATCAAACAGCTTGAAACGCTGGGCAGGCAGCTTGACATGCCTGTGTTTTCTCTTGGTGACAAAGTAAGTCCTGTAGAGATTGCTAAGAAGGGTGTCGAAAAGGCGAAGGAAGAGCATTATGATTATGTCCTGATTGACACGGCGGGACGTCTTCATATCGATGGGGAGCTGATGGAAGAGCTCAGGGAAATCAAGGAAGCGGTGCAGCCTGATGAAATTTTCCTTGTCGTGGATGCCATGACGGGGCAGGACGCAGTGAATGTGGCACAAAGCTTCAATGAACTGCTTGACATCACGGGTGTCGTGCTGACGAAACTCGACGGTGATACACGCGGCGGTGCAGCCCTTTCCATCCGTTCGGTGGCGGAGAAACCGATTAAATTTGTCGGGATGGGTGAAAAAATGGATGCCCTTGAACCGTTTCATCCAGAGCGAATGGCCTCCAGGATACTGGGAATGGGCGATATGCTGTCTCTCATCGAAAAGGCCCAGGCCACTGTCGATGAAGAAAAAGCAAAAGAAATGGAGCATAAGTTCCGGACAGCCACCTTCACCTTTGACGATTTTCTTGAACAGCTGGGCCAGGTCCGAAATATGGGTCCGCTCGATGAATTGATCAAGATGATGCCTGGAGCCAATAAAATCAAGGGGATGGGCAATCTGCAGGTCGATGAGAAACAGATCGGCCGCGTGGAAGCCATCATCCGCTCGATGACCAAGGCTGAAAAACAGCATCCTGAAATCATTAATGCCGGAAGGCGCAGACGGATTGCAAAGGGCAGCGGAACCACGGTGCAGGAAGTGAATAGGCTGCTCAAACAATTTGAAGATATGAAGAAGATGCTCAAACAGATGACGGGCATGCAGCAAAAGGGCAAGAAGAAGGGCTTCAAACTCCCTTTCATGTAAAAGGTGAAAACTTGTTTTTTTACATGTTAAGAAAAAACACTTTACAAACAAAACACACATTGATATTATACTATCTTGTGTGAAACTATTCGGAGGTGCTATGAAAAATGGCAGTTAAAATTCGTTTAAAACGTATGGGAGCAAAAAAATCTCCTTTCTATCGTATCGTAGTTGCAGACTCACGTTCACCGCGTGACGGCCGCATCATTGAAGAAGTAGGAACTTACAATCCAGTTGCCCAGCCGGCACAAATTTCCATTGATGAAGAAAGTGCTTTGAAATGGCTGAAAGACGGAGCTAAGCCGTCTGATACAGTGCGCAACCTCTTCTCCAAGCAAGGCATCATGGAAAAATTCCATAACGCCAAGAACAGCAAGTAAACATGATAGACATGCAGCAATTGATATTGTCGATTGTAAAGCCGATTGTTGATTATCCGGATGATGTAAAGGTTCAGGAACAGGAAGAAGAGCAGCGGATCACATACCGCCTTTCCGTCCATGAGCAGGATATTGGGAAGGTGATCGGAAAACACGGCCGGGTAGCCAAATCCATCCGAACAGTTGTCTATGCAGCAGCAGGATTAAAACAACATAAGAAGGTTTTCTTGGAAATCGACGAATAGGGGGAGGCTTACACCTCCCTTTTTTGCCTATATAAAAGTCTTGCTGAAGCCGAGTGCCAATGGTTTCATTACATAAAACCCAATAAACGGAGGATGAAAAAATGAAAATTCTCCAAACCGTATCGGTTAAGCAGATATTGACAGAAAAGAGCAAGGAAGAGCTCCTGAAAAAGTATGAGCAGAATAAGCTGCAGCTTAAAAAAGAGTGCGATCAGCTGCAATTCGAGCTGAAAAAGCTGGAACGGACAAGAAAGTATGCTGCAGCCGGCTTGAAGGCCCAGTTTGATAAAGAAATGGAACTGAGAAGGGAAAAGATCAAGCTGGTTGATTTTCAAATTCAGCAGCTCGGAATGCTTCCATATGGAAGCGAATTGGCCGACCAGGATGTCCAGGCTATTGTCGATATTGAAGTAGGGGATAATTGGGAAGAAATAATGAAAGGAAAAACGGTGATCGTGAAAGACGGCATCGTGGCAGAAATTCGAGAGAGGTGATTCGATGGAACGCTGGTTTCATGTAGGGAAAATAGTCAATACTCACGGAATACACGGGGAAGTCCGTGTTATTTCCAGAACCGATTTTCCTGAGGAGCGTTATGCTCCGGGGAATTCTCTCCATCTTTTCCTTGCCGGCGGGCAGCAGCCGATTCCTCTTGTTGTAAAGAGCCACCGCAAACACAAAAACTTCGACCTGCTAAGTTTTGAAGGCTTTTCCAATATCAATGATGTGGAAAAATGGAAGAATGGGGTCCTTAAAATCTCGGAGGACCAATTAACCCCGCTTTCAGAAGATGAATATTACTTTCATGAAATCATCGGCTGTCATGTATTTACAGATGAAGGGAAAGAACTTGGAACGATCAGGGAAATATTGACTCCCGGTGCAAACGATGTGTGGGTGGTGAAAGGTGAAGACAGCAAGGAATTGCTGATCCCTTACATTCAAGATGTTGTCCAGGAGATTGATGTTGATGCAAAGAGGATTGTCATACACCCTATGGAAGGTTTGCTGTCATGATGAAGATTGACGTTTTGAGCCTTTTTCCCGAAATGTTCGAAGGAGTTTTTGGATCTTCCATATTGAAAAAGGCTGCGGAAAAAAAAGCGGTATCCTATCAACTCACGAATTTTCGTGAGTTTTCGGATAACAAGCATAAAACGGTGGACGATTACCCATATGGCGGCGGAGCCGGAATGGTCCTAAAAGCGCAGCCGGTCTTCGATGCAGTCAGCCATTTAAAGGCTGGAAAAGATCATGCCAGGGTGATATTGCTATGCCCACAGGGCGAGACGTATAACCAGGGAAAAGCAGAAGAATTATCAAAGGAAGAACACTTGATTTTTATTTGCGGGCATTACGAAGGCTATGATGAAAGAATCAGGGAGCATATTGTGACCGATGAAATTTCCATAGGTGATTTCATCTTGACGGGCGGGGAATTGGGGGCAATGGTCATCATTGATTCCATCGTCCGTCTGCTTCCTGGCGTTCTAGGGAACGAGGAATCGCCCATCCAGGATTCTTTCTCCTCAGGCTTGCTTGAACACCCGCATTATACCCGGCCGGCCGATTTCCGCGGAATGAAAGTGCCAGATGTGCTCCTGTCCGGCAATCACTCCAAAATAGAAGAGTGGCGTATGAGGGAATCGCTGAAAAGGACTAAAGAAAGGCGTCCCGACTTGCTGGAACACTTTCCTCTCACCGAACAGCAAAAAAAATGGCTGGAAGATTGATTTTTACTCTCTGATTCAATTGCAATGAACGTTCCTCTGTGATATTATTACCTTTGTGGCTGGAATGGCTCGCCTTTTTCAGTCCTGTATCTACGGTGTTCCGCTGCAAGGGAAATGGTTTGCATGAGCATCGGTTGGAAGGAGATGAATACGATGCACAAATTGATTGAAGAAGTAACTAAAGATCAACTTCGCAGTGATCTGCCTTCTTTCCGTCCTGGTGACACTGTACGTGTCCACGTTAAGGTTGTGGAAGGAACGCGTGAGCGGATCCAGCTCTTTGAAGGTGTTGTGATCAAACGCCGCGGAGGCGGTATCAGCGAAACTTTCACAGTCCGCAAGATTTCTTACGGAGTGGGAGTGGAACGTACTTTCCCGGTTCATACACCAAGGATTGCGAAACTTGAAGTCGTGCGTCGCGGTAAAGTTCGCCGTGCGAAACTTTACTACCTGCGTAAACTGCGCGGTAAAGCAGCTCGTATCAAGGAAATCCGATAATCTGAGAGACAATGCAATAACAGACAGCGAAAGGAGCTTGGTTTACAAGCTCCTTTTATGTATTTTGACCCAAATGGGTGGACAATGGTTTTTTTACGTTTCATTTTCCTGTAAAATAGTGTATACATACATATGTAGCTAGAGATAATCAGGCAGAGAATCGGAATGGATGGTGACAAAATGGCAAAGGAAAAAAATGAGCTATGGGAATGGACAAAAGCCCTGCTCATTGCAATTGGTTTGGCTGCGGTGATCCGCTATTTTTTATTTGCGCCCATAGTGGTGGACGGGCTGTCTATGATGCCTACACTGCATAATGGGGACCGCATGATTGTGAATAAGCTCGCTAAACCCGACCGATTCGATATTATCGTTTTCCATGCACCCGAACAAAAAGATTATATCAAGCGGGTAATCGGTCTTCCGGGGGATACAGTTGAATACCGCAATGATACTTTGTATGTAAATGGGAAAGCATATGAAGAGCCCTATCTTGATGCGTACAAAAAAGAGCTGACCGAAGGCCTGCTGACCGACGACTTTACACTTGAGGAACTGACCGGATCCAAGACGGTCCCTGAAGGCGAGTTGTTTGTTATGGGGGATAACAGGCGTTTCAGCAAAGACAGCCGGCATATCGGGACGGTATCGATCAAGAAAGTGGTCGGCGATACCAATTTTGTCTATTGGCCGGTAAAGGATATCAGATTTGTAAAGTAGTGTTGGAGGCAATCATACATGACGATTCAATGGTTCCCCGGGCATATGGCGAAAGCCCGCCGGGAAGTGACGGAAAAACTCAAGCTGGTTGACATTGTTTTTGAACTTGTGGATGCCAGGATTCCATCCTCATCCGCCAATCCAATGATACAGGATATCATCCAGCAAAAACCCAGGCTCATTTTAATGAATAAGGCAGATATGGCGGACAGACAGCTTACTCAGCGTTGGATAAGCCAGTTTGAAAAAGCGGGCCTTACGGCATTGGCCATCAATTCTCAGGCTGGTTCAGGGATGCAGGACATCGTAAGGGCTGCAGAATTGCTTCTGAAGGAGAAACGGGAGCGGCAAATATCTAGAGGAATCAAGCCGAGGGCAATACGTGCGATGATAGTCGGCATTCCGAATGTGGGCAAATCCACCTTGATCAACCGCCTGGCGAAGCGAAACATTGCGAAAACAGGCAATACCCCGGGTGTGACCAGGGCTCAGCAATGGATTAAAGTCGGGAAAGAAATTGAACTGCTGGATACGCCTGGCATCCTTTGGCCCAAGTTTGAGGATCCGGAGACCGGGTATAAGCTGGCGCTGACAGGAGCCATTAAAGATACTCTTTTAAATATGCAGGATATTGCCGTCTATGCTTTGCGTTATCTTGAGGAAAACTATAGGGACAGGCTGCTGGAACGCTATCAGATGCAGGATGTTCCAGATGATGTGGTAGAGCTGTTTGACAGGATCGGCAAATTGCGCGGATGCATCCTTTCCGGCGGACAAGTCGACTATGACAAAACGGCCGAAGCGGTCATCAGGGATGTGAGGATGCTTAAATTTGGCACCTTGACCTTCGATTTGCCGGATCAAGACCCGCGTTAATATAATATATATGAAAACTTAGTTCTAACGGCCCCATTCCAAACGGGGTCTTTTCTTGTTTTTTGGGCAGATTTTGATGGGAATCTGATAAAATGGAAAAAGGAAACATTGGAAGGCAAAAACGAAAATGAGGAATCAATAAATGGGAAATCATACGATTGAACAGGTAAAGCAATTGCTTATGAACTTGACGGACGAAAATGACCCTCAGTTCCGGGAACTGGAACAGGATGAGCGCAAAGGTGTCAAAATCCTCCTTGAAAAGTGGCACAGGGAACGGAAATATCATCAGCACATGAAAGCCCGTTTCGAAGAGATGAGCCATTACGAGAAGCAGGCACGGGATGCAGGCTTCCGTAATATTGCCGGGGTTGACGAAGCAGGAAGGGGCCCTCTCGCCGGTCCTGTAGTTTCTGCTGCTGTCATTCTTCCGGAAGGTTTGTATCTGGAAGGTTTGGATGACTCTAAAAAACTGACCGAAAAAAAGAGGGTGGCCCTTTATCGCCAGATCAAGGAAGCAGCAATAGCGGTGGGTGTGGGAATAGTTTCTGAAAAGGATATTGACAGTCTTAACATCTACCATGCGGCAAGGAAATCCATGAACCATGCAGTAAACGATCTATCAGTGCCGCCTGATTATTTGCTCGTTGATGCCATGGACCTGCAGAGTCCCTATCCTAGTGAATCCATCATTAAGGGTGATGCAAAAAGCATTTCCATCGCAGCCGCATCTATCATAGCAAAGGTCACAAGGGATAAAATAATGGATCAATATGACTCCCTTTACCCGCAATATGGGTTCTCATTACATAAGGGCTACGGAACAAAAACGCATTTACACGCCTTGCATAAGTACGGGCCCACTCCGATTCACCGTAAATCATTCGGTCCTGTTGCAAGTGCTTCCGCTAAGGGAGGAGAGATGGGATGATGAACGCGGCATCCATTCTTCAAAACCTTTTTCAAAACTCCAATATTCAAATGGGGCGTCCCCTGGTCTTCCGTAATGGACAAATATTTTTTGGCACTGTTCAGAGGCTTTTCCCCGAACAGCATGCAGAAATTCAAATTGGGGCAAGCCGGATGATCGCCAAGCTTGAAGTTCCCCTCAAAAGCGGAGAAGGATACTGGCTTCAGGCCATCGGAGGAGAAGGGGAAACAAAATTAAAGCTGGTTGGCCCTCAAGGCCGTTCAGGCAATGACAGCCGTGAAATTCAGCTCTTGAGGCAATTATCCCTTCCATCTGACAAAAGTCATGTTCTGCTGGCCAGGATGATTATGCAGCAGCAGCTCCCTATGTCCAAAGATGATATATCCAATGCGGCGGGATGGCTAAAAACAGCAGGCAGCACGCCTGCAGCCCAGGATGCAATCAAGCTGATGGCACGGCTGAATCTGCCTTTCACTGAAGCAATATTCCACTCTATATTGGAAACGGGGAATGATAAGCCGGTTACAGAGCTGGCAAGAGAACTGGCTGCATTCTTGAAAGAAAGACCACAATCGGCAGCCGGATACAGGCTTTATCAAATGCTTACGGGTTTGGAAGCAAATTATAACAAAGAAGCGGCCAGCAAAGTCATTCGTGAATTGCAGCAACTTGCTTTGGGCAGCAGGCAGCACCCTGTCTCCAAAACGGCCGAAGCCCTTCTGTCAAAATTGGAAATACGGCCGGATGCAGATGATGCCAAATTGGTTATGCAGGCTGCAGAAAGGCTTATGAAAATGGAAGGACAAGCCGTTGGGGATAAAGGGAAAATGGGCGGAGGGCTGCTGACGGAATCTGAAAATGAATTGTTTAGGAGACTCGCTCATCGAGCAGAAATACAATTTGGAAGGCAGGAAGCCCACCAGCTGCTGAAACAGTCCATTAGCAGGACAGGTTTGTTTTACGAAGGGGAATTGGCGAGGGGCGGACAGCCATCCCCAGACCTAAGGGACTCTCTTAAGCCCCTGCTGGTCCAATTTGTGCAGGAACATGCGGAGACAGCCCATAAAGCGAGAGAAACAGCGGAGCAGCTGCTTTTTCGGCTGAATGGGCAGCAGCTGCTCTCGCAGGATCATGGGCCAATTCAGCACATCATGTATGAAATGCCATTGCCCCTGGGGAAAGAGCCTGTCAGCCTTACTATGCAGTGGATGGGTAGGCAAAGGGATAATGGGAGCATCGATCCGGATCATTGCCGTGTTCTTTTTTATTTGAATCTTGAGTCCTTGAAGGAAACAATCGTGGATGTGCACATCCAGAATAGGGTTCTGACCGTAAATGTGATCAACGGAAGCATGGATCTGCGTAATTTGGCGGAACCCCTTATAGCTGATTTGAAGCATGGCTTGAAGGAAATGGATTATATTCTGTCTGCTGTTCACTTTAGAATGCCGGATAAGCAAGAAAAAGGCCGGCAGCCGGCATTTGGGGACATCGGCAGGGATTCCTATACAGGAGTTGATTTCCGCATATGAGCAGGGAAGAAGGAAAGGATTTGGAAAGGCTTCATGCCGTGGCACTAGGGTATTCAGAGACCCGGCCGGCCCCGGTCGTTTTGGCAAAAGGCAAAGGGCTGACAGCCGAAAACATCATCAAAAAAGCCCAAGAGCATCAAATACCGATGCAGGAGGATCCCAGCCTCGTGCAGCTCCTGGGGCAGCTCGATATAAACGAGGCGATTCCCGAAGAATTGTATTTGGCTGTCGCTGAAGTATTCGCTTTTATATATCGATTGGATCAAAAAATGGCCGGAAAAAGATGACAATTGATTAAATGGTGGACTTATGTTCGACGTTTTAATACAATAAAAACGCAATCTAATTTTTTGTACAGTGTGATAGGAGGATGGAAAATGAATATCCACGAGTATCAAGGTAAAGAAATCCTCAGAAAATACGGGGTTACAGTACCTAATGGCAAAGTTGCATTTACTGTGGAAGAAGCAGTGGAAGCAGCAAAAGAACTTGGTACGGATATTTGTGTTGTAAAGGCACAAATCCATGCAGGCGGAAGAGGAAAAGCTGGCGGTGTGAAAGTAGCCAAAAACCTGGATGAAGTGCGTACATATGCCAATGAAATTTTGGGCAAGACACTGGTTACACACCAAACAGGGCCTGCAGGCAAAGAAGTGAAGCGCCTCCTGATTGAAGAAGGCTGCGATATTAAAAAAGAGTATTATGTCGGTCTTGTAGTGGACCGTGCCACCGATCGTGTAGTACTCATGGCTTCTGAAGAAGGCGGTACAGAAATCGAAGAAGTGGCTGAAAAAACACCGGAAAAAATCTTCAAAGAAGTAATCGATCCGGTTGTTGGCCTGACTGGCTTCCAAGCTCGCAGAATCGCTTTTAACATCAACATTCCGAAAGAGCTTGTCGGTAAAGCGGCTAAATTCATGCTTAGCCTGTATGAAGCATTCGTGGATAACGATTGTTCCATCGCTGAAATCAATCCGCTTGTTGTAACAGGCGACGGAAATGTTATGGCGCTCGATGCGAAATTGAATTTCGACTCAAACGCTTTGTTCAAACACAAAGATATCCTAGAATATCGCGACTTAGACGAAGAGGATCCAAAAGAGATCGAGGCTTCCAAATATGACCTCAGCTACATTTCCCTTGATGGAAACATTGGCTGCATGGTAAATGGGGCCGGCCTTGCCATGGCTACAATGGACATTATCAAACACTACGGCGGAGACCCGGCAAACTTCCTTGATGTTGGGGGCGGCGCCACTGCAGAAAAAGTAACGGAAGCATTCAAAATCATCCTTTCCGATGAGCATGTAAAAGGCATTTTCGTCAACATCTTCGGCGGAATCATGAAGTGCGACATCATTGCGACTGGTGTTGTTGAGGCTGCCAAACAGGTTAGCTTGAATGTTCCGCTTGTTGTAAGGCTTGAAGGAACAAACGTTGACCTTGGAAAGAAAATCCTCAGCGAATCCGGCCTGAACATCATAGCAGCGGAATCCATGGCGGATGGCGCTCAAAAGATCGTTGAATTAGTGGGATAATAAAGGAATGCGCATGGCACTTTTTTGGCATGAGTCAAAAAGAAGTCCTAAATAGATATTGGACAGCGTTTTAATCGTGTTGTCCGAAGCCAGAAATCTGAAAGGCAGGGAAAATCATGAGCGTTTTTGTAAATAAGGATACAAAAGTAATTGTACAAGGCATTACAGGTTCAACAGCTCTTTTCCATACAAAACAAATGCTCGAATACGGCACAAAGATTGTAGGGGGAGTCACACCTGGCAAAGGGGGAACAGAAGTGGAAGGTGTTCCGGTTTTCAATACTGTCGAGGATGCAGTAAAAACAACCGGTGCAAATGCTTCCGTAATTTATGTTCCGGCTCCATTTGCTGCTGATGCCATCATGGAAGCGGTGGATGCCGAACTTGATTTGGTCATCTGCATCACGGAACATATCCCGGTTCTTGACATGGTTAAGGTCAAGCGTTATATGGAAGGCAAGAAAACTCGCCTGGTCGGCCCGAACTGCCCTGGAGTCATCACTCCGGAAGAATGCAAAATCGGCATTATGCCAGGTTATATCCATACTAAAGGCCATGTTGGGGTTGTTTCCCGTTCCGGAACGTTGACATATGAAGCGGTTCACCAGCTCTCACAAGCTGGCGTCGGCCAATCTTCTGCGGTTGGAATCGGCGGAGATCCTGTCAACGGAACGGACTTCATTGACGTATTGAAAGCCTTCAATGAAGATCCAGAAACAGAAGCGGTCATCATGATCGGTGAAATTGGCGGAACAGCCGAGGAAGAAGCGGCACAATGGGTGAAAGCTAACATGACAAAGCCTGTTGTAGGCTTTATCGGCGGACGCACTGCACCTCCTGGAAAACGCATGGGCCACGCTGGTGCCATCATTTCCGGAGGAAAAGGAACGGCTGATGAAAAAATCCGCGTCATGAATGAATGCGGAATTAAAGTGGCTGAGACACCTTCAGTCATCGGTGAAACGCTGATCGGGGTCATCAAGGAAAAAGGCCTTTACGAAAAGTGTAAAACTCACTGAGAATTGTTTAACACAGAGCCCCTAATTATTTGAGGGGCTCAGTTTGTGACAAAATCAAATTTCTTACAATATCAGACGGAATGAAAACGCTTGTCTTTCGAGGCGCGAAGCCTCTTGAGGAGCGGATTTGCCATACACGGCAATGAGCACCGCAAGGGGGCGGAGCAACGAAGAAAGCGAGCGTTTGTCATCAGTCTGAGCCCCTCATTATTTGAGGGGCTGTTTATGCATATAAACGAAAAAGGAGATGATCCAAATCAGTTATAAAAAACTATTGCATTTAGTTCATTGCCGCCACGTCACCAGTTCATCCATCCGTGCCTTATTGAATCTTGACCCCAGCCTTACCGCCCTTCACAGGAAACCCGCTCAAAAACTCCAGCAATTACTCCGGATAGATCCAGCCAACATGCCGAATTTTTTAAAAGATTATGACTCCATTCACATTGAATCCCTGATGAAGCTCTATGAATCCAGAGGAATTAAGATGATAACCATTTTGGATCGGGAATACCCTCCGCTCCTGAAGGAAATTCACGATCCTCCTGCAGTCCTTTTTGCGATGGGCAACCTATCATTGCTTCAGAAACCAGCATTGGCGATTGTAGGAGCCCGGGATGCGGACGAATATGCCCTGAGAGCGCTTGACAGGATCCTGCCGGCTTTGATAAACGGGGAGATCGTCATCATAAGCGGCCTTGCCAAAGGCACTGACACGATGGCCCATTCCAGAGCCATTGCTCATGGCGGGGACACCATAGCCGTCATTGGCGGAGGATTCTTTCATATCTATCCTTCCGAGAATAAAAGACTCGCTGAAAGAATTGCCAGAGAACATTTGCTCCTTTCGGAATATCCGCCCGTACGGAGACCGGAGAAATGGCACTTTCCGATGAGAAACCGAATCATCAGCGGTCTGTCATGGGGAACCCTCGTTGTGCAGGCAAAGGAAAGAAGCGGTTCTCTCATTACAGCTGATTTTGCCCTGGAAGAGGGCAGGGAAGTGTTTGCCTTTCCGGGTCCCGTAGACAGCGTCCTTTCAGAGGGGACCAACCGGCTGATCCAGCAGGGAGCGAAATTGGTTGCAAACAGCACAGATATAATGGATGAAATGCCAGTATTTTAAACCCAAAATTTTATAAATTAACCAATAAAAAAATAAAAAGCTTGCAATTGGAGGAAATGTGTTATAGATTTTTCAAAAGATGCGGCTGTTCGTTTGTAATCGCTTTCCCGCCCATCTTGTTTTGTTCCGGTTTGACAAAAAGGATAGAGAGATATAGTATTTACTCTGATTTAAAGGGATATTTTTAAAAACCTCCAGGGAGGATCAATGAATGTCAGATTACTTGGTTATAGTGGAGTCGCCTGCAAAGGCGAAGACCATTGAGCGATATTTGGGGAAAAAATATAGGGTGAAAGCATCCATGGGGCACGTCAGGGATTTGCCCAAAAGCCAAATGGGTGTGGATATTGAGAAAAATTATGAACCGAAATATATCACTATCAGGGGCAAAGGCTCTGTATTGAAAGATTTAAAGACAGCAGCAAAAAAAGCAAAAAAAGTGTTTCTTGCGGCTGACCCCGACAGAGAAGGGGAAGCCATCGCCTGGCACTTGGCCAATAGCCTGGATGTGGACATCCACTCTGATTGCCGGGTGGTCTTTAATGAAATAACAAAGGATGCCATCAAAGAATCCTTCAAGCATCCCCGCCCCATCAACATGGACCTCGTGGATGCGCAGCAGGCTAGAAGGGTATTGGATAGGCTTGTCGGCTATAATATCAGCCCTTTGCTATGGAAGAAAATCAAGAAAGGCCTGAGTGCCGGCCGTGTCCAGTCCGTTGCCGTCAGATTGATCATAGACAGGGAAAATGAAATCAAGAACTTTGTTCCAGAAGAATACTGGACCATTGACGGGAACTTCCTGAAGGATAAAGAATCCTTTCAGGCCTCCTTTTATGGCACAACAAGGAAAAAGGAAAAGCTGGGCTCAAAAAATGATGTCGATGCAGTTATGGGCAAGCTTTCGGGTGATGAATTTGTTGTGGCTTCCGTTGTCAGGAAGGAAAGGAAGCGGACTCCTGCACTTCCTTTCACCACTTCCTCGCTACAGCAGGAAGCGGCGAGAAAGCTGAACTTCAGGGCTAAAAAGACGATGATGCTTGCCCAGCAGCTTTATGAAGGAATCGAACTTGGCAAGGAAGGGACAGTGGGGCTCATCACCTATATGAGAACCGATTCAACCCGGATTTCCGAGATTGCCCAAAAGGAAGCGGGAGAGTTCATCCAATCGCAATATGGCAAGGAATATGTAAAATCGGCAGAGAGGAAAGAAAAGAAACAGACAAATGCTCAGGATGCCCATGAGGCGGTGCGGCCGACGAGCACCCTCCGCGATCCCAATTCTGTCAAAGCCTATTTAAGCAGGGATCAAGCCCGATTGTATAAGCTGATCTGGGAACGTTTTGTTGCAAGCCAGATGGCTCCTGCCATCATGGATACGATGAGTGTGGACCTGCGAAACGGGGAAGTTGTCTTCCGTGCCAACGGATCCAAGGTTAAGTTTCCGGGATTTATGAAGGTGTATGTGGAAGGAACAGACGACCAGTTGGAAGAAAAGGAGAACATGCTTCCGGACCTTTCCGAAGGTGACAGGGTCAAAGCTGAAGCGCTATTGCCCAAACAGCATTTTACACAGCCCCCTCCCAGATATACAGAGGCCAGGCTTGTCAAAACGCTGGAAGAACTGGG
>DATBUB010000361.1:0-15078 GCA_036516555.1 Bacillaceae bacterium | reverse complement strand
TGCAAATGAAACACCGCTCAGATTGATTTCCACGGCTCCAATGGAGCTGATGCAATCCATGCACAGCTTCAGCTGATACCGCTCGGCTGCCATTTTCAGCATCTCCAAATCGTTGAGTACACCTGTAGAGGTTTCACTATGGACCGCCCAAAGCCATTTGTATTCACCGCCTGCACATACCTCCGCCAAGTCTTCGTATGTAAAAGAAGCACCCCATTCCTTCCTTGCTTGGTCAAAAGAAAGGCCAAACCGTTCTGCATGATCCACCAGCCGTTCACCAAATTCGCCATTTACCAATATCAGGCCCTTCCCCTCCATAAGAGACAGCTGAGCGGCCACCAGGTCATTGGCCAGTGTACCTGTGCCATGGATCAGCTGAACATGGCGCGCATTGACAAGGTTCTTCAGCCTAGACCGGACGGAATCCAGCAGGGCTTCATAGGCAGCTGAACGATGTGAAATGGGGGCGGATGCCAATGAATGCGTGACATCCTCCGATATATTGGCCGGACCGGGCAAATAATACACCTGCTCCCTCAGTATCCGTCCTGCAATCCCGGCATCGAAGGTTTCCTTTGTCAAATACATGGGCTGAAAAGCGGCATCCCCGCTTCCAGTGAGATAAGCGAATGGCTGAAAACCCAGTTGACCGTATAGCTTTAACTCCCTTGTTGTCCCGGAAATAAGAGCGGCATCGTATCCCCTTTTCAGGCAATAACGGATCAGCGCCTGTACCAGCCCCAGAAAAGCCCTTCCATTGCGGTACTCCTGCCTGACGGCAAGCAGGCGTATTTCGCATGGATTTTGAACATGAACCGGCAAGTGATCCTCCACCCTTCCGATTTTTCCATCCAGCGAAAAGGGCCGTTTGCTTCTCACGCAAATCATGCCGACAACTTCCTCTTTTTTCAGGCAGATGACGTATGTATTCTCTTCGTGGAACTTATCGGTCAGCCGCCGCTCCTCGTTTTCCTCATGCTGAGGAATTTCTTCCACAAACGTTTGATAATTCAGTTCATGAAGCTGGTCAAATTCAAACTGTTCCCTGGCAATCTTAAAAATCAGACTCATGGCTGTGATGTCCTTTCCGCGAACCATTTTTCTTTTATATTATCAAGGTGGGCATAAACCACTATCAGTGCCAGCACTCCCGAGGCAATAAAAGTGGGTACGGTATGGGAGAACAACAGTACCAGAAGCGGCAGGCTTGCCACTGCCGCCATCCCGCCCATTGTCGCACTCCTGAACAATGCGGCGAACATGATCAGGAAAACACAGGCAAAAGCCGCAAAGACCAAAGGGCTGAACGCCAATACCCCGCCAATAAACGTGGACATTCCTTTCCCGCCCCTGAATTTAAAGACAGCGGGAAACACATGTCCGAGTACTGCAGCTGTGGCGGCGACGAGCTGCCAAACAGGAGGAAAGCCAAACCACTTGGCGGCAAGAACAACAGCTGCCCCCTTAAGCGCGTCTCCCAAAAAGGTCAGAACAAATGCCTTTTTGCCAAATAAACGTCCAGCATTTCTCGCACCTGCATTGCCGCTGCCTTCCTGCCGTATTTTTCTTCCAAACAATAACGGGCCTGTCATACAATTGCCCGCTGCATAAGCCAAAAATAATAAGATTAGTTCTTTCATACTGTTTCCTTTTCATAATTATGTCTATGATTACATAATTTTAGCATATTATAAAAGATATTGAAAAGCCCGGCTGCAAGGAAATAGCCGGGCTTTTACACATAAGTATGGAATTATCCATTCAACAGTTTAAGAGATTCATTGATGAAAGCAGGCAAGTCGTCTGGCGTTCTGCTCGTGACAAGCTGATCCTGGCAGACAACTACTTCCTTGTCCTCAAATTGGACTCCTGCATTCTCCATATCCACCTGAATGGAGGTATAGCCTGTGGCTTTCCTTCCATCGAGTGCCTTGGCGGTGATCAGCAATTGCGGTCCATGGCAAATCGCAAACACCGGTTTCATGTCATCCATGAAGGATTTTGTAAATTGAACGAACCTTTCATCCGCACGAAGCTGGTCGGGGGAAAAGCCGCCTGGAATGAACAAGGCGTCGAATTCATCCGGCTTTACATCGTCTATTCCTTTATCAATCTTTACTTCCGCTTTCCCCTGTTTTCCCTTGACTGTCTTGCCCGTCTCTTTTTCAATGGTGACAACCGTATGGCCCGCTTCTTTAAAAGCAGAGACTGGCTCCGTGTACTCTGAGTCCTCAAACATGTTCGTCATTAAGGCTGCAATCTTTTTACCCATTACAATCACCCCTGTTTGGAAAAATCAAGCTCATATTTTCCTTTCCCTTTGTCTTGCAAGTAAAACGTGAAGAGTATACTTTTACATTTTTTTACTAAATATCTTCTTTTTCGATTTTTTTCATATTTCCCAAGAAATAACCTCCAGCTTACAAAAAAAAAAAACGGCATCAGCATGCAAGTGCATGCTGATGCCATCTTTTATTCTGTTTCCTCTTTTCCTCTTGGGAGAATGAGAACCTCAACCCTCCGATTTTTCGCCATGCCTTCTTTCGTTTCGTTTGTGGCAACAGGCTGAAACTCTCCGAATCCCTTCGCGCTGAACCAACGCGGGTCAAGCTTTTCATCTTCAAGCAGGATTTTCATGAAGTTTACGGCTCTCATGACACTCAGCTCCCAATTTGAGTTGAAGTGTGCGTTTTTGATTGGAACATTATCCGTATGTCCGCTGATGATGATATTCCTTGGCGGTTCCATCTCCAACAGGACGGCAAGCTCCCTGGCCGTTTTCTTGTCTGCCTCCCTCACCTCTGCCCGCCCGGACTGAAACAGGACATTGTCCCGGATGGTAAGGAGAAGGCCTTCTGACGTCAAAGCGGTGTCAAATTTATTGGTAAGGTCGTTCTTTTGTATATAGGCGTTTACCTTTGCCTGGATTTCCTCGAGCTCCTTCTGGTCCTCGTAATCCATGATGAGCGGACCGCCATTATAATTGGCCGGATGCTCCTTTGGATCCTCGGAATCCTTTTGCTCGCTTTTTGGCTGATCGTTGCTGTGGTCATCCATTTCGATGGGCTGCTGAAACTCCATCGGCCCTGTCCCTCCCAGGAAAATACCGTTAAAAACCTGTGACAGTTGCTGGAACTTCTGTGCATCCACAGCACTGGAAGCAAATAAGACAATGAAAAGGGCCAAGAGCAGCGTCAATAAATCTGCGTACGGTATCAGCCATGACTCGTCAATATGGTCCTGGGTCCTTTTCTTTCTCTTACGCCTGGACATCCTGAGCCACTCCGCTTTCCGTCATTAATTCTTTCCGTTCTTCCGAAGGCAGATAAGAAGCCAGTTTTTGTTCAATGATCCGTGGGGCTTCCCCTTCCAATATAGAAAGGATGCCCTCCACCATCATTTGCTTTAGCTTGGCCTCCTCGAGCGACTTTCGTTTCAGCTTATTGGCAAATGGATGCCAAAGCACATAGCCGGTGAAAATCCCCAGCAGTGTGGCGACAAATGCTGCCGAAATCGCATATCCCAGTTCGTCTGTATTATCCATATTCGCCAAAGCTGCGATCAAGCCGATAACAGCTCCAAGAACCCCGAGTGTAGGAGCATAGGTGCCGGCTTGCGTGAAAATGGAGGCCCCCATTTGGTGCCGGTCCTCCATGGCATCAATTTCTTCGTTTAATACATCCCTGATGTAATCTGCACTTTGCCCGTCAACCGCCAGGCTGAGTCCGTGCCTTAGAAAAGGATCGTCAATGTCAGTGGTTTTGGCTTCCAATGCAAGCAGGCCTTCTTTTCTTGCCAGCTGGGCAAGCTCCGAAAAATAGACGACAAGGTCTTTCGGCTTCATCAGCTGCTGCTCTTTAAAAAGGATTCCGAAGAGTTTTGGGACCTTTTTAATTTCTGAAGAAGGAAACGCGATTGTGACACTGGCTGCGGTTCCCAACAAAATGATCAACAAGGCTGCAGGATTTAACAGAGCCGTCAGACTGACCCCTTTGAGCACCATACCTACTCCTACAGCAATAATGCCGAGTATTACTCCAATCCAAGATGTTTTATCCATTAGATCTCACCCTACACTTCATAAATGTCTTTCTTCTTATATCGACATGACGTCATAAATTTCAAGGAGTTTTGTCTAATGAATGCATTTATTCCCTATTTCGTCAAAAAAATTTCTTTTCTATTTTGTCCTCGTATCTTTTGAAGAGAGACGAATTGGTTTTAATTCGTTTCTTGGCAAGCAGGCTGTTATACTGCAAAAGCTTTGCATTCAGTTCTTTCCTCAATCCGTCCTTCTCCAATTCATCTTCGGATCGCCGAATCAGATCTTCGATCGTCATCAGTTCCTTCTTGACGTCCATTTCTTCCGGGGAAAAGCCGGCATTTTTCATGACCCTGTATGCCATCTTCAGTTCATCCGGAATGCCTTCCAGCTTGTCAGGCGGCAGCGGTTTGCCCAAGCCCGGAAGGTTATCAAACTCTCCTTTGTCATACGCCTTGCGAATTCTTTCTTCAGATAATCCCGCAAACTTGTCCATGGGGAAAGCCTCCTTCGGATTGTTTCTTTTATTATACCTGTTTCCCGAAGTCAAATGGCAAGGCTTCCTGCTTTGTCATAAAATGGTCATTCATTGAAGTGATAGCGTTTCTCGAGATGGGTTTGCCATAAGGAAACCAGTGAGCATATACCCCAATAAATAAGTGCCACAAGAATATACATCGTCATGTAATCGAATTCCCTGCCGCCAACTATTTTTGCCCTGTTGAATAATTCCGGCACTGTAATCATGGCGGCCAGCGATGAGGCCTTGATCAAATCCAGCAGCACATTAGACAGCGGCGGGACAGCGATTCTCGCCGCTTGAGGCAAAATGATGGAACGCATCGTTTGCCAGTAGGACAGGCCAAGGGCTGTGGCTGCTTCCCACTGCCCTCTGCTGACTGCCGCCAAGGCTGACCGGTTGATTTCCGCCATATACGCTGCGCTGTTCAGGCTGAATCCGATCAAAGCGCTATTTATGGCACTGAATTCCAATCCAACCATTGGCAGGCCGAAATAGATAAGGAATAAGAAAACAAGTATCGGCGTCCCCCTCATGAAGGATATATAGATTCTTGCCGGCCATCTGAGGATGGCATACTTCGAATTCCTCCATAAAGCCAGGAAAAAGCCAAGGATCAGACCGAATGCCATGCTGACAAGAGAAATGAGGAGTGTATAGCCAATCCCCTGCATGACGTAAGGAAAGGATTCGATGGCGAGCGGGAGGTCAAATATGTACTGCCACTGCATGTCTTCCTCTCCCTCCTGTTCTTATTTAATATCGAAATCCTGTTTTACGGAAACATCAGCCCCATTATAAAATTGCTTCGACAATTTTGTGATGGTGCCGTCTTCTTGCATGTCCTTTAAAACTCCATTTAGCTTTTCAAGCAGTGTGTCATTGCCCTTCTTGACCGCCATCGCCTGGACATTCGGATGATACTTGATGTCCGGATGGATGGTGATGTTCAATTCTGGAAATGCAGCAAGAGCCAGTGTCTGGAGATAGTAATCGTTCAGGATGACATCTGTTCTGCCTGTTGCTACATCGCGCAAATACTGCTCGTTCGTTGCGTTATCATATACAACATCTTCCGCACCATATTCGAGGGAAATTTGCATATAAATGGATGTTGCAGCTCCAGCTGATTTTTTCCCTTTTAGATCCTCAAGTGTCTTGATTCCTGACAGATCATCCTTGCGCACAATCGCTGTACCATAAGAGTATTTGTATGGATCCGAAAATGAAACCTTCTTTTCTCTTTCCTCCGTCACTTCAATATCGTTGGCAGCTACATCAATTTTTCCGCTGTTCAGCGAAGTCAGCAGGCCGTCAAATCCCATTTCCACAAACTCGATTTCAAGATCAAGCCTTTTGGACGCTTCCTTCAGAACTTCAACCTCATACCCTGTCAGATCATCAGATCCTTCTTCATGGTAAGAGGTTGGATACAATGTGCCAGAAGTACCTGCAATGATTTTTCCTCTTTCTTCTATTTTATCCCAGCCTGACTGTTCCTTTTTGCCTGTTTCAGTCTTGTTTCCTCCGCAGGCACCCAGAACAAGCGCAGAGACTGTGAAAGCCGTCAGAAGAGTCTTTCTGAATTTTTTGTTTAACATGGTTAATCCCCCCGTGTTGTTCATTCCTTTTTGGCTTATAGAGCCTATTAAAATATACATGCCAACAGGGTTTATTGCAATACAGCCTTATATTTGGGCGGAAAAGCCAATATGGCTCTTTAAAGCATTGCAAACTATATTTAAAAGAATAATAATATTCAGTATAAGGAAGTTCGGCTAGTGCGCGAATGCCGGGAGGAGGCTGCCATGAGGGAGGATTATTTTACAAAAGAAATACTTGAGACAATCATCGACCTGGCTTACGAATGGATTGTTGTGGTAAATGATGAAGCGAAAATCATTTATATGAATAAAAATTATTGTGAGTTCTTTGGCGTCACGCAGGAAGAAGTGATCGGCCAGGACGTCAGGAATGTCATTGAAAACACGCGAATGCATATTGTCATGGAGACGGGCAAGGAAGAAATAGCGGATTTGCATTATATTAAAGGCAATTATATGATCGCAAACCGGATTCCCATCATGCGGAATGGGAAAGCCATTGCTGCTGTCGGCACCGTTGTGTTCCGTGATACGAATGAATGGGATCAAATGAATACAAGAATCAAAAGCATCCTGCCCAAATTAAAAGGATTGTCCGACAACTGGAAAGATGCCAGCGGGGTGAAATACAATCTGCATGACATCAAGTCCAGTTCCCCCCAAATGAATGAGCTGAAAGAAATGGTGAAACGGATCGCCCCCAGTGACATCTCCATCCTCATCCGCGGGGAAAGCGGCACCGGCAAGGAATTGTTTGCCCACAGCATTCACCAGTTAAGCGACAGAAGCGATAAGCCCTTCATCAAGGTGAACTGCGGGGCCATTCCAGAGCAGCTCTTCGAATCGGAATTGTTCGGCTACGAAGAAGGTGCTTTCACAGGGGCCAGAAAAGGGGGAAAGAAAGGAAAATTTCAGCTTGCCCATACTGGCACCATTTTTCTCGATGAAATTGGGGATATGCCTCTGTCCATGCAGGTGAAGCTCTTGCGTGTGCTGCAGGAAAAAGAAATTGAGCCCGTTGGCTCTGTTTCTCCCGAACCCGTTGATGTCCGGATTATTGCCGCAACGAACCGGCCTCTTGAAAAATTGATCGAAGAAAAAAGATTTCGCGAGGATTTGTTTTACAGGATCAATGTCATTCCCTTCTATGTACCTCCGCTCAGGGAAAGACTGACGGACATCCAGCCTTTGGCAGAAGCGATTGTGGAAGAGGTGGCACGGATCAGTGGCAAGAGGATAAGCGGGATCGACCATGAGGTATTGGGCCTTTTCCATGAGTATTCCTGGCCGGGCAATGTCAGGGAATTGGAGAATGTGATAAAGGCCGCCGCTTATTTGGCTCCTGAAAACATGATCACGGTGAAATCCCTGCCCAGTTATTTTAAAGAGGATCCCAGACTTTTCATCGGAAAAAAACCGCTGAAAAACATATTGGAAGAAACCGAGAAATCCGTGCTTTATAAAGCTCTTATGAAATTTAACGGAGACAAGCTCAAAGCTGCTGCTGCGCTCGGACTAAGCAAATCCACCATGTACGAACGGATCAGCAAATATGGTCTTGATAAAATCCATTAAGCATACATCCGCCTCCCCTTTCCGAGAAACCGGAATTCATTCCGGATTTTCGGAAAGTTTTTTATATGGGGCTAAAGATACATTAAGGGGGGCTAATGGACTGCAGGCAATCCGGTTTTTCGGAATATTTAATTTATTATACTTCCAATATGCCCCCTTTCCTGCTGTTTATCTGAGGTGGCACGCTTCTTGCATTACATACAAACGAGCATGAAAAAAGGGGGGAGAAAACTTGAAAACCATTTACAGGACTTACTCGGAAGCTGTCGAACAAATCCATGACGGCGCGGTTATTATGGCAGGAGGTTTTGGGCTGGTCGGCATACCGGAGAACCTCATAAAGGCACTCGTGGATAAAGGAGTCAAAGACTTGACCGTAATCTCGAATAATTGCGGAGTGGATGACTGGGGACTTGGACTCCTGCTGCAAAATCGCCAAATCAAAAAGATGATCGGTTCGTATGTAGGAGAAAACAAGGAGTTTGAGAGGCAAGTATTAAGCGGAGAATTAGAAGTGGAACTCATGCCCCAGGGAACGCTCGCTGAAAAGATCCGAGCGGGCGGAGCAGGCATTCCTGCCTTCTTTACTCCGGCGGGGACTGGAACCACAGTGGCTGCTGGCAAAGAAGTAAGGATGTTTAACGGTAAAGAATATGTCCTGGAAGAAAGCCTTACAGCTGATTTCAGCCTTATATGCGCAAAGGCCGGAGACCGCATGGGCAATCTCGTTTACAGTAAAACGGCCCGCAACTTCAATCCCATGATGGCGGCTGCCGGAAAAGTGACGATAGCCGAAGTTGAACAGATTGTGGAACCGGGAGATCTGAATCCGGATGATATCCATACACCGGGCATATACGTGCAAGGCTTGGTAAAAGCGGCGCTTGAAAAGAGGATTGAGCGCAGAACGATACGAGTTTCATAGAGGAGGCAGGTAACATGCAGGCATCTATCCGGGACATCATCGCCAAACGAGCCGAACAGGAAATCAAGGACGGAGACTATGTCAATTTGGGCATTGGGATTCCGACACTCGTGGCGAACCATATTTCCAAGGATAAGCAGGTCATCCTGCAGTCTGAGAATGGACTATTGGGGATTGGGGCCTACCCCTTGGAGGAAGAGGTGGATCCAGATCTGATCAACGCCGGAAAAGAAACGGTGACGGCCATAACCGGTGCGAGCTATTTTGACAGCGCCGAGTCCTTTGCCATGATTCGCGGAGGCCATATTGATGTCGCCATATTGGGAGCCATGGAAGTATCTGAACAGGGAGACCTTGCCAACTGGATGATTCCCGGCAAAATGATCAAAGGGATGGGCGGTGCAATGGACCTTGTCCATGGTGCAAAAAAAATCATCGTTATTATGGAGCATGTCAGCAAAAATGGAACGCCCAAAATTGTAAAAACATGCAGCCTGCCGCTTACCGGAAAAAAAGTGGTCCATCGGATCATAACGGACAGGGCTGTGCTTGATGTAACAGAGAAAGGGCTTGTCCTGGCTGAAATTGCAAACGGTTACACAGTTGAAGATATTATTAAAACAACTGAACCCGAACTTATCATTTCTGAAAATCTTTTGAATCGCCAATAGGGATTAAAGGGGGATATTTATGTTAAGCATGATTGGTTTAATAACAGGTCTGGTGCTGCTCACAGTCCTCACGATGCGCGGCATGAACCTGTTGATCGCCGGGCCGATATCAGCCCTGGTGGTCGCGCTATTCAGCGGAATGCCGATGTTTGCTCAAGTGGCTCCGGAGGGGGCGCCAAACCTCGTTACAAGCTATATGGAAGGCTTCGCAAGCTTTGTGACATCATGGTACTTGATGTTCTTGCTTGGCGCCATTTTCGGGAAAGTGATGGAAGACAGCGGAGCAGCCGACTCCGTGTCCCAATGGTTTGTTTCCAAATTGGGCATGAAGTATGCAGTGCTGGCCATTGTGGCCGCGTGTGCCGTGTTGACATACGGAGGAGTCAGCCTGTTTGTAGTCGCGTTCTCCGTTTATCCGATGGCCATCAGTTTGTTCAGGCAGGCTAACTTGCCGCGCCGTTTCATCCCTGCCGCACTCGGCTTTGGTTCAGTCACCTTTACGATGACTTCTGCCGGGTCGCCTGAAATCCAAAACTGGATCCCCATCGAGTATTTAGGAACAAGTCATTTGGCTGGGTGGGAAGTAAGTGCGATTGTCGCAGTCTTTATGATGATTTTTGGCTATTGGTGGCTGAAAAAGATGATCGGCAAAGCGGTGGCCAGAGGTGAAACCTTCTCTGCCAGGGATGATGATCCCGTTGATGAGAGAAGCAATTTGCCGAACCCTTTGCTTGGCCTTATTCCTCTCGTTGTAGTGCTGGTCATTTCGTATATTTTCCATGATTCGCTGAAACAATCGGCCCTCATTGTCGCATTGCTTGGAGGAATCATCACTACTTATCTCTTAAACCGAAGCTATTTCAACAATTTTGGCAGCGCTGTTTCTGCCGGTACGCTTGGTGCCCTTGTAGCCATCGCCAACACTGCCGCAGTGGTTGGGTTTGGAAGCGTGGCCAAACAGGTTCCGGCTTTCCAGATGGCGGTCGATGCGATGACTAGCATACCGGGGAGCCCGCTTATCGGGGGAGCCATAGCGGTCAGTGTCATTGCCGGGATGACCGGTTCCGCTTCCGGAGGCCAGGTCATTGCCCTGCCGCTCATTGCCCCGCACTACCTGGATATGGGTGTCAACCCGGAGGCGATGCACAGGGTTGTCGCCATTTCCTCGGGGGTGCTTGATTCCATGCCGCATAATGGTTATGTGGTCACGACCATCCGCGGAATTTGCGGAGAGACCCATAAGGATGCGTATGGTGCAGTCGGCGCCATGACGGTCATTGTACCGCTGATCGGCCTTATTCTGGCCATCGCCCTATTCTCTATAGGATTGGGATTATAATGTTTCTTCAAAGGAGTTTTACGGATGGTAAAAGATAAAATCGTCTTTATTACGGGAGCTGCGCAAGGCATCGGGTATGAAATAGGAAAAGAATTCGCCGCTAACGGGGCCGCTGTTGTCCTTACGGATCTGGATGAAGAAAAGGTAAAGGAAGCGGCTGATAGCCTGAACAATGATGGACACCGGGCAATTGGCATCCGATGCAACGTGGCTGTCGAAGAGGATATCGTCCATGCCCTGCAGACCACAGTGGAGTCATTCGGCCGAATTGATGTCCTGATCAACAATGCAGGCCTGCAGCATGTTTCCCATTTGGAGGAATTCCCCACTGATAAGTTTGAACATATGCTGAAAGTGATGCTTATAGGGCCGTTCATCGCCATCAAGCATGCCTTTCCCATCATGAAAAAGCAGAAATTCGGAAGAATCATCAATATGGCTTCCATCAACGGACTCGTCGGATTTGCAGGAAAAGCTGCCTACAACAGCGCCAAGCATGGAGTCATCGGCCTGACAAAGGTAGCTGCACTCGAAGGTGCCGATCATGGTATCACCGTGAATGCACTTTGCCCGGGGTATGTGGATACTCCGCTTGTACGAAACCAGCTGGCGGACTTGGCCAAAACAAGAAATGTAGAATTAGAAGCTGTCTTGGAGGAAGTCATTTACCCGCTTGTTCCTCAGAAAAGGCTGCTGGACACGTCTGAAATTGCCCATTACGCCATGTTCCTTGCTAGCGAAGGAGCTAAAGGCATCACCGGGCAGGCTGCGGTCATCGATGGAGGTTATACGGTACAATAGCTGCACACTTAAGAAACAATCAAAGTCCAGGAACAGCCTGTTAGGCTGAGCCTGGACTTTTTTGTACATTATTTTCCTGCTGATTCCTTGTTTCTGTTCAGGTCCATGGCCGGGCCGAAGAATTCGTATCTGACATGATCTTCAGGCAATCCCATTTCGGTCAGCATAAGCACTACATGCTGCAGGAACGGTACAGGACCGCACACATAGCAGATCGTATCTTTGGTCACTGTATTTAATAGCATTTGCTTTGAAATAATGCCGGTGAAATGATGGCCGTGGTCCTCTGTGTCAGGCTGGCTGTAACCGAAATAGAGATGCCCGTTTTCCAGTTCTCCGATCCAGCGCGCGGCCTCTTCCCTGAAGGCATGGACGTTTCCGCTTCGTGCTGCATGGATGAAGGTGACTTCCCTTTTTGTTTTATCTTTTGCCAGGCTTTCCATCATGCTCATGAGCGGAGTAATGCCGACTCCTCCGCTGATCAGGGCGATCGGTGCGTTTTCTTCCCTGTTAAGGATAAAGACCCCGGCAGGTGCACTTACTTCAATTACATCCCCTGCTTCCACTTCACCATGAAGGAAATTGGAAACTTTTCCATATGGCGTTGCGTCCGACTCTTTTTTCACTGAAATTCTGAAATAGTCATGGCGCGGCGCACAGGAGAGACTGTATTGCCTGTTCATGGCATATTTTTCACCGGGAATATGAACACGGACGGTAATATATTGTCCCGGTTCGTACGTTGGCACTTGGCCCCCATTTTTCGGCTTCAGGTAAAAAGAAGTGATGACTTCGCTTTCTTTCTCTTTTTTGACTACTTCAAATTCCTTGAAATCAGACCATCCGCCCTCCTGGCTTTCGGCTGCATCATAAAGTTCTGACTCTGTATCGATGAAAGCTTGGGCGATGACTCCATATGCTTCCGCCCAGGCATTGATGATGTCATCCGTTGCAGCGTCTCCAAGAACTTCTTTTATGGCGCCGAGAAGATGTTCGCCCACGATGGGATAATGTTCCGGCTTGACCGCCAGGCTTCGATGTTTATGAGCCACCATTCTGACAGCGGGCAGCACTTCCTCAAGCCTGTCGATGTTCTGAGCCGCTGCATACACCATATTGGCAAGCGCTGTTTGCTGGCGTCCCTTTGACTGGTTTGCATGGTTAAAAATATTCAACAGTTCCGGATGGCTTTCAAACATATTTTTATAAAAAACAGATGTAATTGTCACTCCATGTTCTTTTAATACAGGTGCGGTTGATTTGATGATATCGATTGTTTTTTGTGAGAGTGCCATGTTTGATGATCTCCTTTTAAACATGTATTTTAAATACATCTTTAATTTAAGTCCATAATGGCATAGGTACAATACATCCCCGTTAAGTTTAAAAAAGCTGCCACAAATTATACTTAAAAGCTTCACAATTCTTTTTCCCTGGCAGTCATGGGCTGAAACGATATAATGAAGATAATAACCGGGACGGTGATGATGATGCGATTGACAAACTACACAGATTACTCGCTTCGTGTTCTCATATATCTTGCCTCAAAAAGGCCGGACGAATTATCCAATATAACGGAAATTGCCGAAGCATACGGAATATCGAAAAACCATCTCATGAAAGTGATCCATGAACTCGGCAAAATGGGGATTGTGGAAACGATTCGCGGAAGGGGCGGCGGCCTTCGCCTAGCCCTTCCCCCCGAGAAGATAAATATCGGCACGATTGTCCGAAAAACAGAGGATGACTTCAGGCTGGTGGAGTGTTTTGGTGAAGGCTCTTGCGTCATTACCCCGGTCTGCGGATTAAAGCACGTGCTTCATCGGGCACTGGCTGCTTATTTAAGCGTGTTGGATGAATATACCCTGAAAGACCTTGTCGCAGACCCGCTCGGGTACAGGATGCTCTTGGGTATGGATAAGAAGGAGATATAAAAATATTGGTTTTATCTGGTCCTGTTGGTAAAATGAATGAGAAGATTTCGAATTGAAGGAGAATGATGATGTCCAATTTTCAGGAAAAGCTAGAAAAGTACGCCAACCTTGCAGTACATGTCGGAGTCAACGTCCAAAAAGGCCAGACGCTGGTCATCAATGCATCTACGGATAACTTGGAATTTATCCGTCTCGTTGTAAAGAAAGCCTATGAAGCAGGCGCAAAAAACGTTATGGTGAATTGGAACGATGATGTCGTGTCCCGTCTGAAATATGACTTGGCACCCGGTGAAGCGTTCCAGGAATACCCTGAATGGAGAGCCCGTGAAATGGAGGCGCTCGCAGAAGAAGGAGCCGCGTTCATGTCGGTTGTTTCTTCCAGCCCGGATCTCTTGAAAGGAGTCGACCCTGAGCGGATCGCCAACTTCCAAAAAGCCGCCGGACAGGCTCTGAACAAATACCGTCAATACATTCAGTCCGACAAAGTGAGCTGGACCGTCATTGCAGCACCATCCAAGGACTGGGCCGCCAAAGTCTTCCCGGATGCAGCTCCGGAAGATCAGGTGCCGATGCTGTGGGAAGCCATCTTTACAGCAACCCGTGCCGATCTGGATGATCCCGTTGCGGTTTGGAAGAAACATGATGACACCCTGCATGAAAAGGTAGACTATCTCAACAATAAAAAATACCGCAAACTTCACTTCACAGCACCGGGCACCGATCTGACCATCGGCCTTCCAAAAGGGCATCTCTGGGCGGGTGCCGGAAGCATCAACGAAAAAGGGCATGAATTCATGGCCAACATGCCTACGGAAGAAGTATTTACGGTTCCGCACAAAGATGAGGTCAGCGGCTATGTCTCCAGCACAAAGCCATTGAGCTACGGAGGCAATATCATCGATGAGTTCACCATCACGTTTGAAAACGGCAGGATCGTTGACGTGAAAGCCAAAGAAGGCGAAGATATTTTAAAAAGGCTTGTTGAAACCGACGAAGGCTCCCACTACCTGGGTGAAGTTGCGCTTGTTCCATTCAACTCACCTATTTCACAATCAAACATCCTGTTCTACAATACGCTGTTTGATGAAAACGCATCAAACCACCTTGCGATCGGAAGCGCCTATGCCTTCTGTCTGGAAGGCGGAAAAACGATGTCACAGGAAGAGCTTGCAAAACACGGCCTCAACTCCAGCATCACCCATGTTGATTTCATGATCGGCTCTTCCAAAATGAACATTGACGGCATCACTGAAACAGGTGAAGCCGAGCCAATCTTCCGAAACGGAGATTGGGCGTTTTAATCATATTTTAGGAAAATGGTCCGCTGCTGAGCGGGCCATTTTTTTATGATGGCATTCAGGACCGAGTTTGCGGTTGTGAACGTTTTGCTTATTCGGTATTGGGGAGTTCGGATCCCTATTGGGGAGGTTCTTATCGGAATTGCGGAGGTTCTTACCGGAATTGCGGAAGTTTCAGGGACAATTGCGGAATTTTGGCCATCGATTGCGGAACTTCGACCATCAAATGCGGAAATTTCTTTTATTGCGGAAGTCCGCATCATAATTACGGAAGTTCTTACCGGAATTGCGGAACTTCCAGGAACAATTGCGGAACTTTGATCATCAATTGCGGAAATTTCTTTTATTGCGGAACTCCGTATCATTATT
>DATBUB010000360.1:0-8205 GCA_036516555.1 Bacillaceae bacterium | reverse complement strand
TGCCGCGTAAAGCTGCAGTCAAAATATAAATCGATGGATTCTACGAAACAAGACTGATCTTCATTTGCCACATATCCCTGGAACTCTTCAATGTTTGTATCAATGGTTTGGCCAAGCCGGTTCCCGTAGGCAGGATACCCTTTCCGGAATGCTGAAAGGAAGGCAAGGTGTACTTTTTCCCGTCCATCTCCCCTATCTTTCGCTGCTATGGACGGTATTAGCTGATATGCTTCGTCCAAGGTTCCGCAGGCAATGCCGAAGACACTGAGGGATTGAACAACATCCTCCAGCATTTGGTCTTTCTCTTTCAGTTTGACGGCTGCTGAACCATGGCCGTGCAACTGATCCGGCGGACAAATACGGTTAATGGCTGCTGTTGTTGGGTTTGGAGAAACAGGAAGCACATTTTGGCCAAGCAGTGCATTGGCAAAAGATGATTTCCCGGCGCTGAAAGCACCAAACAAAGCAACTGTGTACTGCCGATTTTTCAGCCTTTCCGTTTTTATGGACAGATGCTTTGTAATCCGTTCGAATCCTTTTATGCTGCTGAGTGACTTTGCTGCAAGCTCAAGCTTATTGACGATGCTTTCCATATCCATTTGGCCGGTCTCGGCATTCTCATTGAATTCCCGGTTCTGCGCTGATTCGGGTACTTCCGCCATTGGCTTCTCAGTTGCCAAGGACTCATACGTGACGGCATTGCTCTCGTTCTGCCTCCACGTTTTCTGCAGCCGCAAGTAAAGGTCATGCTCACAGCCGGTCGGCTGGCTGATTGACGAAGCTTTTTCCGCATATTTTAAATCCAAGGCGTCCAATGCCCTCCAGGCATCGGCCAGTCTTTGAACTGTCTGGAGCTCCTTATCAAGTGAAATCAATTCGTTTTCCACCCATCTCGAAAGAAACAGAAGAACATTATCTTTAAATGCCTCTGCCTCCCTTTTGACAGCTTTTTTAATGTTCTCGGCTACAGACTCACAATAGTTTAAGACCGATTCACCTGTTACCCCTGCTCCTTTTCTGACCGATTGTTCCAAAAGCTCTTCAGTAAAATCGGCAGAAAGTTTCTGCGCAGCGTGCTGGAGTTCGTCATCCAGGATGCTCAATTCGGATAGCTTATTGGAGGCCAGCTGTCTTAGGTGCCATTCAATCTGTGATTCTGAATGCTTTTTCACTTGTTCAAAAAAGGTTTTAAGACGCTGGGCTCTTTCCTCTTCTGTTTTCTTCCTGCTGAAAAGAAACCCCACCTTAAAGTCTTTCTGGACAGATACAAGATAATCTTCGGCCAGCTGCCTTGTTTCAAAAGGCATTAAATTGGCGTTCTTTAATAACCTATCCAGCTCTTCCGAAAAAGAACGTTCCCATTCCCTTCCCTCAGCTTCTGCCTTTTCCTTCTTAACCTCGAGATTTTTCTCTTTGGCAAATATAGCGGCAGCACCTTCAGCCAGAGCCTGTTCTCCGAGAACTTCCTCATAAGTCTGGGATTCAGCTTCTTTCTGTTCCTCCAGCCATTCGATATGCTCTTCCTGCATGATGTTTGAGGCCGAAGAAATGGTCCTTTGCATCCAATCCTCCTGGTGAGACAGCGCATCATCAATAAGAAGTTTTACAGCTGAAAATTCATTTTCTTCTATTGCGGCCGCTTTAAGTGATGTGAAAAAGATTCCTGCAGGTTCAACACCCCACTCGGCAAATGAATGGTGTACCGAATGCTTAAAATCGCTGAAAGACAGTTCTTCATCATTATGTTTATCAATTTGATTGATGATGAGATACAATCTTACTCCATGCTTAAGCAGGCTCCTTGTATATAAAAAATTCTGTTCGGACTGTACATGATTATAATCCATGACATAGAAAACGATATCGGCCAAATGAAGGGCAGACTCTGTGGATAACCGATGCGCATCATCCGTTGAATCTATTCCGGGAGTATCCATGACTGTCACGCCTTTTGGCAGCTCTGATTCAGATCGTCCAATTTCGATTTCCCTTACATCTCCCCTTTTACAAAATTCCTTCAGTGTATCAAAATTATAAGGGGCACTGAATAAAACGGGCCGTCCACCCTGCTTATACACCTTTGCATAGTCCTCTGCCGACCAGCGTACCTTGACGAGATTCGCACTTGTCGGTATCGGGCTTGAAGGCAGGACGCGGTCTCCGATCAGCGCATTGATCATGGTTGATTTTCCTGCCGAGAAATGTCCGCTGAAGGCAGCGATAAATTCCTTCTCATGGATCTTCTTGACGAGCTTCTCCGCCTTTTCCGCACGTTCATGGTCACCGTTTAACCGAAACCTCTCCAACATGGCCAGTACGTTATTCAATTGCGTATCTTCAGCTGTTCTATCTATGGCTTTTTCCATCGTGGCTGACTAACCTCTCATTCATCATTTCTGTCATCTATTTTACCTAAAGATTCACCTTTTTCCTATACTTTAACGTTTATTATTCATACTCTCTTTCGTGTACATAACAAAAAAGAGCCTCACGTTCATTCCGTGAGGTTCTTGCCGTTTCCAAATGTATCCGTATAATCAGTATATTCCTTCAGTGCTCTTTCTTCAGCAGGGATTCTGACTGCCAGGATCGCCTGGTTAAAAACGAAAAAAGCTGCAGCAGTTATGTACGCTTGAAACAGCAATGGAATGACCAACAGTTCCACCGTCACAACCAGATAATTGGGATGTTTTATATATTGAAATGGTCCCTTTGCCACTACCTGTGCCCCTGGAAGGACAATGATCTTCGTATTCCAAAACTTGCCGAGAGAACGAATGACCCAGATCCTTGCCGCCTGTGCAGCTGCAAATACAAACAGGAGAACAGGCCAGTAAGGAGAAACTGTTTTTTGGAAGAACACTACTTCAGCCGCCAGGGAAAGAAAAAAACCCGTGTGGATCAGCACCATGATAGGATAATGAGAGGACCCGTACTCCCTGGCTCCCCGTTCCTTCATCCAGCGCTCATTAGACTTTGCCAGGCGCACCTCCGCCAATCTTTGTGCAGCAATAAACATGAACATTAGCCAAAACATCATGACTCCCACCTGACCAAGAGAAGTTCAGAACTGAATCCCGGCCCGAGCGCAGCGATGATGCCGTGTTCTCCTGCCGAGACATCCTTATCCATGAACTCTTTCAGGACAAACAAAACAGTGGCGGAGGACATATTGCCATGCCTTCTGAGCACATCGAGCGAAACATCGGTTTTTCCGGGAGACAACCTCAAAGCTTCTTCGTATGCTGCCAGCACTTTTTTCCCGCCTGGGTGTGCGATGAAGTGGTCCACATCCCCGGACCCAAGCCCGTGTTTATTTAAAAATATGGTCATATTTGGTTCCAGCCATTTTTCCACAAGAGATGGAATACTCTTTGAAAAGACAACATACAACCCGTTATCCCTGATATCCCATCCCATCACACCCAAGGAATCATCCATAAGTGCAGATTGGGTGTCCATAACGGCGGGAAGATTTTGCTGTGTGTATTCCATAAATGGAACTGCATCGCCGCCGACAAGAGCACAAGCCGCTCCATCTGCAAAAAGGGAAGTGCCGACCAGGTTGCTTTTTGTCATATCATCCTTTTGAAAGGTAAGGCTGCATAGTTCCACTGCAATCACCAAAACCTTGGATTCAGGAAATGCGGTACAGTATTCAGACGCGCGGGAAAGTCCTGCTGCTCCGCCTGCACAACCCAAGCCCCATATAGGAATTCTTTTTGCGTGTCTTGAAAAGGGCAGGATGTTCATGAGCCTTGCGTCCAGGCTTGGTGTTGCCAAGCCTGAGGTGCAAATCATGAAAATAGCATCAATTTCCTGGTGCTCCACTTGCTTTTTTAGCCGGGGAGATCCCAGGCAGGATTGAATGGCTTCTGAGCATAGTGGGATGGCCGCTTCAATAAAAGCATCATTTTTTTCTGAAAAAGAATGTTCTTTGCGAAACCAATCCAGATTTTTGGCAAAATATCTTTTTTCAATCTCTCCATTATGGAAGACTTTGAGCAATCGCCCGATGTCTCGAAACGATTCCGAGAATAGTTCCCTGGCAAATTCCATCGTTTCATCCTGTGAGATACTGTATGAGGGGAGAGCTGTTCCCACGGACATTATACGAGGCACCTATACAAACCCCTTTCGGCAAACATGGTATCCATGAATAGTTAAGTGTCTTTCCTATAGATACCCCTTATGTTTGCCAAAAAAACAGTGTTACAGTCTATAGATGGAAAGTTATCTCGCCTGTTTAAGTTGATCCAGCTGTTCAAAGAAACCGGGGTAGGAAACAGAAATGGCTTCACAGTTCTCCAGCTTGGTTTCTCCGCTTGCAAGGCAAGCTGCGATTGCCAGCATCATTCCGATACGGTGGTCACCGTGGCTGTCAACAGCTGCACCGTGCAAACGGGTCTTCCCATGAATGATCATGCCATCTTCTGTTGCTTCTATTTTGGCTCCCATTTTGCTGAGTTCATTCACAACAGTGTCAATCCTGTTTGTTTCTTTCACCTTCAGCTCTGCAGCATCCTTGATGACCGTTACACCTTCAGCCTGAGTGGCAGCCAAGGCAATGATAGGAATTTCATCAATCAGCCTCGGAATTAAGTCCCCCTCTATTACTGCACCTTTTAATGGAGAATGCTTTACGTTTAGATTCCCGGCAGGTTCACCCGGATCATCCTCGTTGCCTTCGATAGACACTTCCGCACCCATTTTCTTCAGCACGTCCAATATGCCGGTTCTTGTAGGATTCAGCCCGACATTGCGGATGCTCAGCTCACTGCCGGGAATAACAGCTCCTGCCACCAGGAAAAAAGCTGCAGACGAAATGTCGCCCGGAACGTAAATGGTTGCACCTTGTAGCCGCTGATGCCCTTTAATGGATTTTTTATTTCCTTCTTCCATCACATCACAGTTAAATTCCCGGAGCATTCTCTCCGTATGGTCCCTTGATGATTCAGGCTCAATTACGGCAGTAGTTCCATCCGCGGCGAGTCCAGCCAGCAGCACGGCAGATTTTACTTGTGCGCTTGCCACAGGAGATACATACTCAATCCCTTTCAGTCCGCCTCCTCGTATGCTGATTGGGGTGAAGTTTCCATTTTTTCGTCCATCTATGGATGCGCCCATTTGTCTTAACGGAATGGTTACCCTGTCCATCGGCCTTTTGGCGATAGAAGCATCTCCTTTTATGATTACGTGAAAAGGCAGGTTTGCCAGAATGCCGAGCATCAGCCTGATCGTCGTGCCAGAATTACCGACATCCAGCACTTCATCAGGTTCCTCAAGCCCTTCCAGTCCTCTTCCCTCAATTTCTGCATAGTCCCCATTCATTTTGATGGGAACACCCAGTTGTCTGAAACAAGATATGGTTCTTAAACAATCCTCCCCGGTCAACAGGCCATAGACGCGGGTTGTTCCATGAGCGATTGACCCGAACATGATTGCCCTGTGGGAAATGGATTTATCGCCAGGTACCGTAAAGGTTCCCTTTAGTGATGTCGGTTGATCCAACCGCAGTATCTTCTCCATCCTCATCCTCCTACATACTGATATACGTTTCATAATTGTGTTTTTCCAGACAGTTTTTTGCCCGTTCCCGATCTTCCCCGGTTTGGAAGCTCAGCCGTAAGACGCCATGTACATCCTCTCTTGCTTCAATGATTCGAATATTAGTCAAGCTGATATTCTCATTAGCCAGTACCGTTGTAATATGAGAAATGACTCCTGGCCTGTCAAGGATATCGACAAATAAGTCATGGAAGGCCGTAATGGCACCTTTGGCCCGGACGGGAAGGGAGTCCCTGAACTTCTTGGCGCCATTGAAAAAATCAAACAGCCCATCCGCATCTCCCTCCCTGACCAGTCCCCTGACATCTTCCATCTCTTTCATCCACTCCTCCATAAGGGAGAGGAGGATGGTTTTGTTCTGTCTTACAATGTCCCTCCACATTTCAGGACTGCTTGATGCGATTCTCGTAATGTCTCTGAAGCCTCCGGCCGCGAGCCAGCTTACGTGCTGGTTTTTTGAAGCGTGGTCTTGGACATGACGTACTATGCTTGCAGCCAGGATATGCGGAAAATGACTGACCACGCCAGTAACCAGATCGTGCTCCTCTGGATCCATGAGGATAAAATTGGCTTTTGTGCCCTTCAGCCAGCACTTCAGCTCTTCGACCCTGCCGGCAGCCGCAGAGGAAGCCGGTGTCAGGACGTAATAAGCATTTTCAAATAAATGAGCCTTTGCACTTCCTGGGCCTGCTTTATGGGAACCAGCCATTGGGTGGCCACCAATGAAATCGAACCGGTCGCCCAGGAACCTTTTGGCCGTTTCAGTAATTTGCTTTTTTGTACTTCCGACATCGGTAATAAGGACTTGCTCCTTCAATGGAAGGTCCACCAGCTTTGAAAGGAAGTCTTCCGCCCTTTCAACAGGGCAGGCAAGAATAATCAAATCTGCCTTAGTTGCTTCCTCTTCATAGCTCTCACATACTCCATCAATAACATTCATTTTTTGGGCAAGGGAGCCATTATCCGGCTTAATGTCATACCCGGAGATCCAAACATCATGTTCCTTTTTGATTGCCAGCGCCACCGAACCGCCAATCAATCCTACTCCTATCAGTAAAACCCGCTTTTTTCCTCTCATTTCCCCACTGTCCATTCGGCTATAATGTTACGAGGATCATTTCCTCCATCACTTTCAACAGCTTTTCATTATCTTCATCCGTTCCGACTGTAATTCTTACTCCATCAGGAAACGGGCGAACGATAAAGCCCCTCTCAATTAAGTGCTGGAAAACCTCTTTGCTCGTTTTTCCAGGAACTTGTATAAAAACAAAATTTCCTTGTGAAGGATAATACTCGATACCAAGTTTATTAAAAATCTCATACATTCTGTCCAGTTCATTGACGTTTTGAATAACACATTCCTCGACAAACTCCAAATCCTGCAGGGCAGCAATGGCGGCAGCCTGAGCCAGGGAAGAAGTATTGAACGGGAGCCTGGCCACTTCCAGCTGCTTCAAAAACGATGACTCCCCTATCCCATAGCCAATCCTAAAAGCAGCAAGACCATATGCCTTGGAAAAGGTTCTGAGGATCATTATATTTCTATATTTCTCCAATAGCGGTATGGTTTGCGGGTAATCCTTAGCCGTTACAAATTCATAATAGGCTTCATCCATTACGACAAGAACATTACCAGGGACACAGGCCATAAAATTTTCAAGCTCTTCGGCAGTTGTGTATGTTCCGGTAGGATTATTTGGATTGCATATCCAGACAATCTTTGTCATTTCATCAATTTGTTTGGCCATTTTTTCCAAGTCATGTCTTCCATCCTTAAGAGGAACCTCCCGAATTTCAGCCTTTTCGATTGTGGCATGATGGCGATATTGCGGAAACGTGTTCTTTGCCATGACTGTATTTGAGTTTTCATCGAGCAATGCACGGCTGAGCATTTGAATCATTTCATCCAATCCTGCCGAGAAAATCAGCTGATCTTCCTCAATCCCCAAATGCTGGGCCACTATTGCCCTCAGTTCCTTTGCGCCCCCATCAGGATAAATGGCATAGCTTGGAATGGATCCTGTTATGGCTTCCTGCACTGCCGGAGAACAGCCATATGGATTTTCATTGGAAGCCAACTTCACGATTTTGTCCAAACCATATTCCCTTTTTACTTCCTCTGTTGTCTTACCCGGAGCGTAAGCTGTCAGCGACAGCAACTGTTCCTTTACTTTCATGGCCATCCCTGCCTTTTCTAAAATGGTTAAAATGTTTTGGTGAACTCTTGATGTCTATTCACGTTTTCTTTGATCGATTCCATCCTGTCGTGTCCGAACTGTTCCAGTAATGCCACTGCAAGTTCCCAGGCAACAGCAGCTTCCGCCACTACACTTGCAGCCGGCACTGCGCAGCTGTCAGAGCGCTCTATGCTTGCAGTAAATGATTCTTTTGAATCAATATCCACACTTTGCAGGGGTTTGTATAAGGTGGGGATCGGTTTCATGACTCCCCGGATGACAATCGGCATGCCGGTTGTCATTCCGCCTTCAAAGCCGCCTGCATTATTGGTGCTTCTCCTATAGCCGTTGTCAGCGTTCCATGTAATTTCATCGTGAACAGCACTTCCAGGATGGCGGGCTGCTTCGAAGCCTATGCCGATTTCAACACCTTTAAAGGCATTGATGCTCACAATTGCAC
>DATBUB010000359.1:0-2601 GCA_036516555.1 Bacillaceae bacterium | reverse complement strand
TCAATTAAGCCCGGGTCGATGATGTTTTTTTCTAAGACCTCAAATGAGAGTGGGTTTCCATCTGCATCCTCAAGGACGAAGGCTTCTAGTTTTGTAATGACCTTAGTTGTAACGACGTCGTTTCTATCATAGGGCAGCAGGTTGAAGACGGTCAGCCGATCTTCTTTACGGTCAGTTGTAATGGAATCCGTTATTTTACGCTTATAGTATTCGATTAACTGATCTGCCTTTTCTTCTGCAATAAAGAACCGGTTTAGGATTTCACGGTGGACTTTATCTGAGCAGCAACTGCCGATGCTGTCGTGGGCATGATTTTTTAACATTTCCTTCCAGATTAGTTCGATCAATCCGTGATGATATTCAAAGCCCAGTGAATAGGCAATAGAGGCAAGAGGCTCAAGTACGTTTGTAATTTTGTTTTCGATCCGTGTGTTTGCAGCTTTAATATCCATGCGGGTTGAATAGATGCTCCGATGGACCCGCATATATTTTCCATCCAAAAATTCTCCTTGGATTGTGGGCAGGGATTGGTTCTTTTCCAATTCGGCAAAAATATGTTCATATTTGCTTAAATAGAACTCGCGGTCGGGATACATGCGCTGCAACTTTTCAATAATGCTGAAAATGTTTTTCTGAATCGGCATTTGATCGTGCCCGTTTGGCAGGACAATGTTCTCGGTTGTGGCTCCTCGATCAAGAACGGTAAAGTATTTATCCATGCGCTTCTTTAACTCTTCTTCGTCCTCGGGAAGATATTTTCCAATTGCATAGCCTAGCGGGAACAGCTGGACTAGAACTTTGGAACCGTCATCACTTTCCCAATAGAATTCGGTTTTATCTGTCCCATGTCGCTCCGATGTACCGCGCCAGAAGATTGAATATTTTATATCAAACCCGTTCAGGATTTGCGGCATTTGCGAGGATTGGCCGAATGAGTCTGGAAGATAGCCGATCATCATGGGTGATCCAAACTCTTCACTGTCCTTTATTCCATATAGAAGGTTTCGGACAATCGATTCTCCCCCAACGACCATTTCATCTGTCTGGGTATACCAAGGGCCAATGATGAGCTTCCCTTCCTGGACAAGCTTTTTGAATCGTTCTTTGTTCTCAGGCTTTACAGCGAAGTAATCTTCAAGTATTGAGGTTTGCCCATCTAGAACATAGTATGGATAGTCCGGATTGGTTTCGAGCATTTCCAGGATTTCTTCCATATTATTAACGAGTAGAATACGGGATTCTTCTGTTGAAAAGTACCATTCTCTGTCCCAGTGCATGTGCGGGACGATGTGAACTTTTTTCATGATGACCTCCAAATAGTATAGTACCTAGATTCAATCTAGGTACTATCTTTATTTTTTACTCTTTTTCCGGCATTAAACTGCAATGTCTTGTTCCAAGCTGGTTCGGCCTTCTTTTTTCAGTTTCCCCTTTCTTGTTGCAATGAGGAGTGCCATCGAGATAAGTGCGCCAATTAAGGCGGCTCCAAGCCAGATGCTTGCGGCCACAAGGATTGGCTGTCCTTTCACAAGTGCGAGTGAGAAGATTCCTGCACCTGGTACACCTAGCCCAATATCGAAGTAAGCAACAATTGCGCCGGTTACGGCAGAACCTGCGATTAGTGAAGGGATAACGCGCAGGGGGTCATTGATCATGAAAGGTATTGCCCCTTCTGTGATACCCGCGAGTCCAAGAAGCCAAGTTTGTTTTCCTACTTCCTGCTCTTGTTTCGAGAAGTATTTTTTGCCGACAATGGTTGCGCCTGTAACTGAGAAAGCAGAAACCATTTTTACAGAGGCAAAGGCTGCATAAGGAATATTGTTCCCGCTTGCCATCGCCCCGATACAGAATGTGTAGGCAGCTTTATTTACCGGACCGCCCAGATCAAAGGAGACCATTGCTCCGAGGATGGCCCCAAGCAAAATGGCGTTTGCCCCTGATAGGCTATCAAGCCAGCTGATTAACCCCTGGTTTGCTAATGCTAACGGCTTGCCGACCAGAAAGAGCATGATGGACCCAACAACAAGTGTTCCGACAACAGGGTAGACCCAGAAACTGATGAATCCTGCAAAAGTGCCTTTAGGCTGAATCTTTTTCTTTAGGAATTTCAGGAAGTAGCCTGCTAGGAAACCACCAAGCATACCGCCCAAGAATCCACTTCCTATAAGGTTTGCAGCCACCCCGGCAGCGAAACCTGGACCAAGAGCGGGCTTATCGGCTATTGAATAAGCCATATAAGCAGCCAAAATCGGAATCATTAATTGTCCAAGAAGCCCTCCGCCAAGCTGCCTCAACAGCCACAGCCAGGAACCTTCTTCCGCGTACAATTCCTGAAGGCCGAATGCCTGGGAAATTAGTACGGCCGCTGCGAGTGTCATCCCACCGGCAACAATGACCGGAATGATGTAGGAAATACCTGTCAGAATGGAGTCTTTAATTTCAGTTTTGAAGGATTTATTGCTATTTTCCTCATCGAGGTAGCTGGAGCCAGCCTGATTAGGAACATATTCTTTTTTCGGAGTGCTGGCTGCCTTATCGAGTGCTTGTTGAATTAGGTCTTTGGCGTTTCTAAGTGGCGCTGCGACTGACGTTTTTACCTTG